>DASYBA010000844.1:0-13649 GCA_036501005.1 Candidatus Xenobia bacterium
CACGGCCGGGGGGGTCTCCAACATAGGACGGGGCGATTTATCGGCCTCGGTCACGTCTCCTTCACAGCCCCAGCCGTGCCCACCCAGCCAACGTTTCCCACGCCCCCTGCACGTCCAGCCGCCGGTCGGCATATTCAGCCCACAAGAGCTCCTGGGGAAGGTAGCGGCTCCACTTCTCCGTGCCCACGTTGCGCAGACGGGAAGCCATGTCCAAAGCTGAGGCGGGCCCGGACTCAGCCAGCCGCTGGACGACGCCCAGCACCTCTTCGGCCTCGGCCCCTTTGAGGTGCAGCCAGGCCTGCTCCCGAGCGATGGAGGGAAAACTGGCCGCCAGTTGGAGCCGCAAGGTATGGAGCACGCGATCGCCCCGCCACGGGAAGAGGTAGACCTCGTCGCCCACGTCCACCGCCCAGCTTGAGCCCAGCACTCGATAGGTCTCGCGAGCCACTTTCAGCTTGTCGACCCCGGCCTTGTCCAGAAAACGGGGGATGTCGTCCGATTCGTATACCTGTCGCATCCGTCGCCGGACCTCGTCGTGGACGGGAACCCCCGTCCCGATGAACGACGGCGTCTCCCCCACCGGGGCCGGGACGACGGACACCTGGCGCCGGTCGACGTCGATCACCCTCCAGGCCTGGCCGGCCAGCCGAAAGGTGCTGCCCACCACCAGCGGTTCTCCGACGGGCAGCGCGCCGACGGTCCGATCGCCGTGCTTGACCGTCACCTCCTCGGTGGCGTTGAACGCGGCGTAGAAGCTGAAGTGGCCGACCAGTTTCATGGCGGTATCGGTCAAGTGCAGCGTGCCGTCCGCCCCTTGCGTCAACAACTCGTGATTGCCCAGGGTCCGCAGGACCAGCCCGAAGGCTTCGGGCGACATGCGCCCGAAGGGCCCTTCTCGACAGAGGAGCCGAAACGCGGTCGAGGCGGTCACGCCATGACGCTCGGCGATGACCGACAGCACCTGCTGCACCAGGGTCGAAAGATGCCAGGCATCCGATTCGACAGGCTCCATCCAACGTTCCAACAGCAGGGAAACCATGGCAGTGGCCTGCACCAAGGAAGGATGGAGCGGGTGGGCGTCCTTCGCATAGATGCGAACGGCCGACGGAGCGCCCCGGCGGCCCGATCGTCCCAGTCTTTGGAAGAGGGCGGACACCGACGGGGGAGGATCGATCTGGGCGACGCTGACGACCTGCCCGAAGTCGATACCCAGTTCCAGCGTGGTGGTACAGACGACGGTGGTGGTCTGCCCGCTGCGCAGCCGGGTCTCGACCTCTTCTCGGAGCGGTTTCGACAGGCTGCCGTGGTGCGGAAAGAAGTGGGCGGGCAGATGGGCCTGGGCCTCCTGATTGCGCAGTCCCTCGGTAAATTCTTCCACGTCTCGCCGGCGGTTGCAGAACACGAGGTTGTCACTGGCCTTGAGGGTATCGAACAAGTGCCGCATGATGTCGTCTTGGCCATCACAGTATCGGACCTGCAGACGAATTTCCCGGCCCTGGTCGGAGTGGGTCACGATCTGCGCCTGCCCATCGCGGCGCAGGAACCTCGCCGCGGCAGCCGTATCGGCAATCGTGGCACTGAGGGCCACCCGTCGCACCCGCCGCCCCAGGACGGCCTCCAGACGGTGCATCAGGCTCTGGAGCTGGCGCCCCCGTTCCGTGCCCAGGAACACGTGCAGCTCGTCCACCACGATGGTGTCCAGGGCCGAGAGAATCGTGCCCAGCTCCGGCCCGCGCAAGACGAACAGGGCTTCCAACGACTCCGGCGTGATGAGCAGGACGCCCTCCGGACGTTCGAGCAGGCGATTCTTCTTGCCGGAGTGGACGTCTCCGTGCCATCGATGCACCGGCACCTCGACCCGGTCGCCCAGTCGTTCCAATCTATCGGCCTGGTCGTTGATGAGGGCCTTGAGCGGGCTCACGTACATGACCCGCACGCCCGCTGCGGGGAAGAGGGCCGAGAGGAGCGGCAGGAAGACGGCCTCGGTCTTGCCGCTGGCGGTCGATGCCGCCACGATCAGGTCGTCGGAACTCGATAGAAGGGCTTCAATGGCCGCTTCCTGGAAAGCACGCAGGGACACCCACTGTTGCTGGTAGACCCAGCGCTGAAGCCGCGCATCGAGTCTTTCAAAGGGTGAAGGAAGCGAGGTCATCGTCCGTGTCGGGCTGAGGAGCGTCCTGGGCGATGTCCACCGTCGGGAGGAGGTTCTGCCAGCGGGCGCCCGGGTTCTGTTCGAGAATGGCCAGCAGGTCGAGGAAGGCTTTCACCGTCATGCGGGGGGTTCGAAAGGCTGCATCGCCCACCCGTTGCTGGCTGTGGGCGAGGAACGCCGACAGCGCCTGGTCCGGCACCAGCATGCGAGACTCATCGCCGCCCGCGTAGACGGAGCGGAGCTTGCTGAGCAACACGTAGAGGTCTTCGGGGGTGAGGCTGGCCAGTCGCAGGACGGGGCCGGACGTATCGGTCAGCCCATCGCGGGCAAAGGTATTCTCGGCCAGGCGCGTCTGCAAGGCGGCATAGCTGTACAGGCCTCGTCGTGTATCGAGCAGGAATTCGGGCGTTCCAGCCAGGAGGAACCCCAGTCCGCTGACGTTGCCCTGCAGGCTGTCGTTCAATATGCGCAGGATCTGCTCGTAGTTGGCGTTGCGAGCCTGTGTCTGTTGCAACTTGTAGAGGTTGACCATCTCGTCGAGGAGCACCAGCATGCCGTCGTAGCCGGCCAGGCGGGCCAGGGCTCCGACCAGCTTGAGGTGGTCGTAGACGGAGGCGTCGTCGACGACCGTGCGCACCCCCAGGGCCTGGCGGGCCTGCGTCTTGGTCGTGAACTCGCCCCGCAGCCAGCGGATGGCGTCGGCCTGCAGCTCGGTCTTGCCTTCCTGCCACCCTCGCCACCAGCCTTCCACGACCTGGGCGAAATCGTAGCCGCCCACCCCTTCTGAAAGGGACTCCAGGCGTTTGCGAATGACTTCGACGGGCGATACCCCGTTCGTCTGGGCCTCCGTCGTCGCGGTCGTCACGAACCGTTCCACCAGGCTGGGCAGGGCCCCGCCTTCGGGTTTGGCCCGGGTGGCCAGGTTGCGCATCAACTCGGCGTACAGCGAGCGGGCCTGGCCCCCCGAGGCATGCAGCCGCCGATCCGGGCCCAGGTCGGCGTGCACGGTCACCAGGCGCTTCTCCAACGCGATGGTGCGCACCAGGCTCAAAAAGAAGCTCTTGCCCGAACCGTAATCGCCAATGACGAAGCGGATGGCGGCGGAGCCCTGCGCGACACGGTCCAGGTCGCCCAGCAGCGCCTCCAGTTCCCGCGCTCGGCCGACCTGGATGAGGCGATGGCCGACCCGGGGGACGACGCCGGCTCGCAGCGACTGGATGAGGGCGTCCCGCTCCCGGGGTTTGATGTGTGGGGTGTCCATGGCTGCGCCGCTTTCCCCCGGGGCTTCCGCTTTCCTGCGCAGGAGTTCCAGCCCCCCGCTGTGAAACCCCGCCCGCCTATGCGCCAGACTCTCTTGGTCCTGCTCCTTCTCACCGTTCCGGCCCTGGCCCGCCAGCTTCCCGACACGGCCGTGCCGGACGCGTATCGGATCGCCATGCATCCCGATCTCTCGCACAACCGCTTCTCCGGCGAAGAAACCGTCTCCCTGACGGTGCGCCAGGCCACTCGGGACATCGTGTTGAACGCGCTCGACCTGCACGTCCCCACCGCCCGCATCGACGGACCTGCCCATGCGGTGGGACACCCGGTGATCGATGCCAGGCGACAGACGCTGACGGTGCGGTTCGACCAACCGCTGCCCCCCGGCCACTACGCCCTGGCGCTGACGTTCAACGGCGTGTTGCGCAGTGTGCGACAAGGGTTCTACGTAAACCGCTATCCAGGCGGCACCATGCTGGCGACCGAGATGGAGCCGGCCGACGCCCGCCGGGCCTTTCCGTGCTGGGACGAACCCGAATACCGCTGCCGCTGGACCCTGTCGGTGACCGTGCCCGGCGACTTCCTGGCCGTATCGAACATGCCGGTGGCCCACCAGCGGCCCCTCGCGAACCATGCCAAGCAGGTCGACTTCCAGACCACGCCCCCCATGGCCAGCTACCTGGTCGCGCTCATCGCAGGGCCGCTGGAAACGGCGGAAAGGCAGGTCGACGGCGTCACCGTGCGGGCCGTCGTGCGACGAGGCCAGAAGGCCAACACGACCTATGCCCTCGACGTCATGAGCCACGTCCTGCCTTTCCTCCACCACTACTTCAACCGGGCCTACCCGCTGCCCAAGATCGACATGATCGGTCTGCCCGGCGGGTACGGGGGGGCCATGGAGAACTGGGGCGCCATCACGTACGATGAAACGCTGCTCCTGTTCAATCCAAAGACCGGCAGCCCATCTACCCGGGAAGACGTCTTCAATACCATCGCTCATGAGACAGCCCACCAGTGGTTTGGCGACCTGGTCACCATGCAGTGGTGGGACGACCTGTGGCTCAATGAGGGCTTTGCCACCTGGATGGCCCTCAAGGAGGAAGAAGCCATCGAACCGGGCTGGGCCCCCTGGGTCGGGGAGCAGGGCGAGTCACAGACGGCCATGGGCACGGACGGCGAGCCGGGGGCTCACCCCATCCAACAGGCCATTCACGATCCGGGTGAAGCGGACTCGGCCTTTGACGACATCACCTACGAGAAGGGCGCATCCTTCATCCGCATGATGGAAAGCTACCTCGGGCCTGACGTCTTTCGAAAGGGCATCCAGCTTTATATTCAACAGCACGCCTTTGGCAACGCCCGCACCGGCGACTTGTGGGCAGCCCTGGCGCAGGCCTCGGGCCAGCCGGTCGCCGAGGTGGCGAAAGGGTGGACGGAGCAGCCCGGCTATCCGGTCGTGTCGATCGACGGGTCGAAACTCCACCAACAGCGGTTCAGCCCGACCTCGCAGGCTCTGCCCGCCGAAACCTGGGACATTCCCATCGCCTTTGTGCCCCACGGCAAGCTCCTGCTCACGTCCTCAGACGGCGAGGCGCCGGCGGCCGGGCTCAAGCTCAACCCGGCCGGTCGGGGCTACTACCGGGTTCGATACGCGGATTACCGTTCCGTTCCCGTCGCGTCGGTCCAGGATGGGGCCAACCTCTTGAACGACGCGTGGGCGTTGATGTTGGCCGGGCAGGTGCCGCCGGAGCAGGCCGTGGCGGTGTGGGACAAGACGCCCCCCGGATTGGCCTGGGGGCAGGTCCTGTCGAATCTGTCGCTGATCGACGGCCTCTATGAAGGGCAGCCCGAGCAGGCAGTCTTCCGCGCGTGGGCGCTGCCCCGCCTGGAAGCTGCCCTGGCCACGGTCGGGTGGGAGCCCCGACTCGACGAACCCCCCGCGACCAGCGACCTGCGGGGCCGCCTGATTGCCCTGGCGGGCGATTTCGGCAGCGAGACGGTGCGCCAGGAAGCCGAGAAGCGGTTTGGCGATGTCGCGCACCTGTCACCCTCCCTGCGGTCGCCGGTGCTCCACGTGGTCGGGCGATATGCCGACCAGGCCACGTGGAACAAGCTTCTTGGCCTGGCCCGGCAGGCCCGCAGCCAGGAAGAACAAGTGGACTATTGTGCCGCGCTGGCGGCCTCGCAAGATGAAAAATTGGCCGCCCAGACCCTGGAACTCAGCCTGCAGTCCGATTTTCCTCCGCAGATGGCGGTGCGGCTGGTCCACCTGGTGGCCGACAACGAGCACCAACAGATGGCGTGGGATTTCGCCGTGGCGCACCAGGCCAGGCTTCTCTCTCGGTTGGCGGTGTTCAACCAGGTCACGTACATGCCGCGGCTGGCGATGGGGTTCACCGACCGCTCCGACGAGGCGACGGTGCGTCAGAACGCCCCGCTCAAAGGCGCAGACAATCACCAGGACGTGCAGCACGCCCTGGATATCATCGAACGCCACGCCTGGATCAAAATCAACGTCCTGCCGGTGCTGGACCGGAGCGTTCTTCGCCAGGGGCATGCGCCTCGTCTTTAGCAGCTTACCAGATGGTGACGCCGTGGCGGCGCAGCAGCCGATACACCAGGCGCATGGGCAGTCCGACGACGTTGTCGTACGGTCCATCGATACGCTCCACCAGGAGGCCGCCCAGGCCCTGGATGCCGTACCCTCCAGCCTTGTCGAACGGTTCGCCACTCTGGATGTAGCTCTCGATCTCGGCGTCGCGGAGGCGGCCGAACCTCACCCGGGTGCAGGCGCTGGCGCTGCTCGAGATGCCTTCACCGATCAGCGCCACCCCCGTCACCACCTCGTGCGTCAGCCCCGACAGGCTTCGCAGCATTTGGCGGGCGTGCTCGGCATTCGAAGGCTTGTTCAAGACGTTGCCGCCCAGCAGCACGACCGTGTCTGCCGCCAGGACCAGCGCCGGGGCCTGCAGCGATGCTTCGACGGCGCGGGCCTTGGCCATGGCGAGACGGCGGGCCGCCCGGCGTCCGCTGCCCGGCCCACGCCACCAGCGGGCCCAGACCGCTTCCTCGTCGACATCGGGGCGGGCCACTTCGAAGGGCAGGCCGAGCAGGCCCAGAAGGGCGTGTCGGCGGGGGCTGGAGGAAGCCAGGATAAGACGCACGAGCGCTCCGATTCACGGCCGGGCGAAGGAGTCCTTGTAGGATGCGCCAATTGATCCCTACTTCCCTATGGTGTGCGTTTGAAGAAGCCGTTTGCCTTTGTCCTGACGCTGTGGTTGTGCAGCAGCGTCGTGTTTGCTGCCGGCACGAATAGACCCGATGCCTATCAGAGAGGCGTCGAGGCGTACTATCGGAAAGACGCCAAGACGGCCATCGCCGACTTCACCGCAGCGGTCCAACAGTCGCCTGAGTTGCCCATGCCCCACCTCATGATGAGCCGGGCCTACCACCAGCTCAAGGATACCGAACACGCCTACCAGCAAAGCGAGCTGGCGAACAAATACAAGGATGCGGCCCCCAACGACGAGTGGTACATGATCAATTCCTGGACCTGGCGCATGCGGGGAGAGCACACCCCCACCATGACCGAGGGCCAGGAGAAAGCGCTGTGGAACGCCGACTATGGCATTGCGCTCTATCCGAACAGCGCGGACCTCTACATCCTGCGGGGGGAGCTGGCGGTAAGCCCCATCCGCTCAGCGCCGTACTATCTCGCCGCCCTCAAGCTGGATCCGAACCATCCTCTCAAGCTGGGCTGGAAGCCTCCCATTCTGCCTCTTCCCAAGATCAACGTGGGGCCGGGCAAGACGGTGCCCGCCATGACGAAACCGCCCAAGCTCTTCACCGGCCTGGGAGAAGTACACCACCCCATCACCACCCGCAATCCGCTGGTCCAGAAGTACTTCGAGCAGGGCCTCTGTGAGATGTATGCGTACGTGACGCCGGAGGCCAGCCGGAGTTTCCATCACGCCGCCGAGCTGGATCCGCACTGCGCCATGGCCTATTGGGGGTTGAGCTTCTGTGTCGACAACGGCGATCCGATCAACGCCATGGATGCGGCCCAGCATGCCTTGACGCTGGCCCGCAAGTATGGCGACCAGAAGGAGAAGTGGTACTGTACTGCCCGGGTGCTGCAGCTCCGGCGGGACACGTTCGATAAATTCATCGATACCATTCATGCGGCGTTGATGCGTTACCCTGACGACGTCGATCTGTGGGTCTGGCGAGCCACCATGCTGGGCTTTGCCGGGGAGGGCCCCAGCCAGGAGCAGGTGTCGGGGGGCATGCCGTTCATCCTGATTGCCTGGCATATTCAACCCGACCACCCCGCCGCCAACCACGAGATGATCCACGCCTACGAAGCCCTCGACCGCCCCATGCTGGGGTGGAAGTACGCTCGGGGGTTCGCCAAGTCGGCACCCAACATGCCGCACGCCCAGCACATGCAGGCCCATCTCGCCATGCGGCTCGGCCGTTGGAAGGAAGCCCTGGAAGGGACCCGGCGTTCGGTGCACCTGTCCGATGCAGGCTTTCCCGAGCTCGACAAGGAGCATCACCGCAACGTCTTCATGTGGGCCCTGGGCCACGAGGGGTGCTTCAAGGAGGCCAACGCCCTTAAACTGGCCAAGGCGGCCGATCTGGCGGAGGCCCGCATGCTCCGCCTGGCGCTGGACGATGATGGCCTGATGAAGTGGGCGAAGCAGCGCCAGAAAGACGTCTTCATTGACGGCTACTACATCGAGGGCATCGAAGACGTCTACCGGGGCAAGCTGGACGAGGCACGCAAGATGCTGCCCAAGCTGAGACGGGAGTCGCCGACCTGGTACGGTGATCCGCCTCCCATCTTTCAACAGGAGGTGCAGGCCCGCATCGACCTGGCTTCGGGCAAGACAGATGACGCGGTCGGGTCACTCCACCACCTGGCTATCAAACGGGACAACACGCCGCAGGGACACGGTTGGGGGCAAGCCGCCTACTATGACGAGGTGTGGGGTGAGGCGGCCTTGTACGCGGGTGAGCTGGACGGACCCAGTGGTGCGGATGAAGCTTTTCACGAGGCCGTCGCTCACGAACACGGGTCCATCGTCGGTATCGTGGGCTTGCAGGTGGTGGCGGAGTTGCGGCACGACAAAGTCTCAGTCCGGAACTATGCGAAGCGAGCCGCCTACACCTGGGAGCGGGCCGACCCAGGAGCCCTCAAGCGCCTGACGGAGCGGATGCGCAAGATCAGCCAGCATCAAGCGCCGCCGATTTAAGGAAAACTTTAGACGGGTCGTCCCAGGAACCATCCGGGGTGGGCCGAAGCGTGGGCGGCCATGAAGAGAATCCTGACTGCCGCGCTCGTCCTTTTGCTGAGCGGGGTTGCCGCTCACGGGGTGACCCGGCCGCCCGTCATTCGATACGTGCTGGACAACGGCATGACCGTCATTCTCGAAGAGAACCACCAGATGCCCTGGGTATCGGTCAACATCTTCGTCCGGTCGGGCAGCAGTTGGGAAGACGACAAGACCAACGGCATATCGCACTTCTCCGAGCACATGTTCTTCCGCGGCACGACGCACCGCTCCGGGGCAGAGACCAAGGCGCAAATCGAGGCCCTGGGGGGTGTCACCGACGCCGAGACGACCAAGGACTTCACGCACTTCTACGTCAACGTCCCCTCGGTCCATACCCAGGAGATCATGGATATCCTGGCCGACGCCCTCATCAATCCCGCGCTGGACCCGAAGGCCATCGACATCGAGCGCAACGCGGTGGACGATGAGTACAAGATGGACGCCGATGGGCCCATGGACGAACTGGAGGAGCGGCTCTACCAGTTGGCCTTCAAGGTCCACCCCTATCGAATGTCGGTCATTGGTACGGAAGCCAACATTCTACGCTGGAAGCAGCCGGATTTCATCGCCTGGCGCCATAAATTCTATGTCCCGGAGCGTACCGCCCTGGTGATTGTCGGCGATTTCGACAGTGACGCGCTCCGGCCTCGCATCCAAGAGGACTTCGGGCCTTTTGCCAGCACCGGCATTGCGGTGGCGCCGCTCCCTCCCGAGCCGCCGATTGCGCAGACCGTGACAGTTCGGCAGCCGGCCAAGCTGCACGGAGGGTTTGCCCTGATCGGGTTTCGGGCCCCCAGCGTCACGCATTTTACCGACGTTTGTGCGGTCGACGTGCTGACCTTCATGCTCGGGCAGGGCAAGACCAGCCTGCTGAACAAGGCCTTGGTGACGGATAAGGAGCTGGCCGTGCAGGCCGACCTTGACTTTCTGACCCAACGAGATGACGGCATGCTCGTGCTCTCGCTGGCAGCAAGCAGCGATCGCCTGCCAGCCGCCGAGACCGCTGCACTGGACCTGTTGGCCAGCGTGCGGGAGGGCAAGTTCACCGATGCCGACCTGGAACGAGCTCGCCAGATGGTGATCAGCGAATATTCCTTGGGCAACGAGACTGACGCAGGCGAGGCCGGGAGCCTGGGCTTCTACGAGATGATTGGCAAGCTCGACATGGCGTCAAGGTATGTCGATTCTGTTCGCCACGTCAGCCGGGAAGATGTCATCGCGGCGGCCAGGACCTATCTGGGAGCGTCCTACATCCAGGTGACGGCCCTGCCGCGCGGCATGCTGGGGCAAGGCGGCGACTCGCCGAGCACCCTGCCCAAGCCGACGACGTCAGTCAAGTGAGATCGTGATGCACAAGCGTAGATGGATTCTGCTGCTCCTCCTCCTCATGGCGGGGCGGGTCTGGGCAAGAGACCGGGTCGACTATCGGTTGTCCGAGGGCGTGACCCGGACGGTCCTTTCCAATGGCCTGGTGGTGCTGGTGAAGCCCATCCCGGGGGCGCGGTCGGTGGCCATCGACGTGGTGACGCGGGTGGGGGCCGCCCAGGAGGACGACACGACGTGTGGCATCGCCCGCCTCATCGGGAACATCCTCGAGAGGCGGCTCTACCGTTCGCAAGACCGCTTGGACGACCTGCTGGATCGCACCGGTACGGTGACTCGCGTGAACGTCAACCTCGACTATACCGAGCTGGCCGTCGTCACGCGACCAGACCATTACAATGAAATTCTGCAGCGAGTCTTGCAGGCTTATGGACGTCGCCCGTTCGCCGAGGCCGAAGTGGGCGAAGAGCGAAAGAAGATGTATAAGGAGCTGGCGAACGGTGGTGGCGACTTCAATGGGGCCTACGATCTGTTTCTCCAGGTCTTCTATCGATACCATCCCTACCGTCAGCCGTTGGGCGGCAACGCCACTGCGGTGCACAACCTGACCGACATCCAGGTCAACGCCTTTTTTGACCGCTGGTATGCGCCCAATCGTACTGTCGTCTGCGTGGTGGGGGACGTGGATCGGGGTTTATCCGATACGTTGCGCAAGAGCGTCTTGGGCACCTTGAAGCCGGTGCCGGAGAATACCGAGGTCGTCACCTGGGAGCCGACCAGCACGGAGAAGGAAGTGCCGCTGGTGAGCGACCAGCACATGGCCTTTCTGTTCCTGGGCTATCCGGCTCCCAACGTCGAGTCGTCCGATTACGCAGCCATGAAGGTGCTGAGTGCCCTCATGGGGGGCGGCGTGTCTTCCCGGCTGTGGATGGACCTGCGGGAAGAACGAGGGTTGTGCTACGAACTCGGCTCGGACTACCCGGCCCTGTCCGGCCCATCGCACTTCCTCTCCTTCGTGATCACCCGGCCGGAGCAGGTGCGGGCCTCCCGCCACCGTCTCTTCGTGGAGATGGACCGCATTCGCAAGGAGAACGTCTCCGAGAGCGAGCTGGAGGCAGGCCGCTGGAAGGTGCTGGGCAACCTGCTCAGCGCGATCGAGACGCCCCAGGGGCAGGCCAGCGCGCTGGCCTCCAGCGAGGTGCAGGGCGTCGGCTACCTGTTCACCGAGCGATTTGTCGACAGCCTGTGGCGTGTTTCGTCGGCCGACGTGAAGCGGGTGGCCAACCGATATCTCGACAACTACACCTTGCTGGTCGCCCGCCCGGCTGGGACGGAACCCATCCTGCCTGACCACCTGTAACCCATGCCGGCGCTAGGAGTGCCCTCGACCTCCTCGGCGATATCGGCGGAGGTCTACCGCCAGCGCCTGGGGGAGCGGCAGGCGACCCTGGAAGAGTGGCTGCGGCGGGATCGGGCCATGGCGACGGCCCGCATGTGGGCCTTTTTCGCCATCCTCGTCGTGCTGTATTTCGGCACGTATGGTGCGTTGTTTTCTCCCGCTTGGACAGTCTTGCCCGTGTTGGCGTTTGGCATGCTGATGGTTCGCCATCAACGGATTCTCGAGGGGGTTGAGCGGGCGCGGCGGGCTGTATCGTTCTACCAGGCCGGGTTGGGGAGGTTGGAGGACACCTGGGCCGGTCAGGGCGTCGCGGGGGAGACCTGGCTGGACCCGGCGCATCCTTACGCCGCTGACCTGGACATCTTCGGCCCGGGGTCGATGTTTGAACTCCTGTGCACGGCCCGCACGGAACCCGGGCAGGCCCGGCTGGCGGCGTGGCTGCGGGCCCCTGCCGCACCGGCGGCGATTCGGGAGCGGCAGAGCGCGGTGGCAGACTTAAAGGACCGACTGGACCTGCGAGAAGATCTGGCCGTGCTGACTGCGAAAGCCGGTGTGCTGCCGGTGGAGCGCATGCTCGAGTGGGCCAAGGCCCCCCGCCGACTGCACGGGTGGGGTCTCCGCATCCTGGCCTTGGGGCTGGCGGTGGCGACGCTCTGGGGTTTTGGCTACTGGATGGCGACGGGCGATCCGCGGCCGCTGGGCGTGCTGCTGGTGGTGGAGCAGGCCGTGCTGTCCGGGCTCGCCCCGGGGGTCGGGGTGGTGGCTCAGGACCTGGTTCCCCTGGCCGATCTGGAAACGCTGTTTGGCTACCTGGCGCGCCTGGAGCGAGAGAAGTTCACTTCGCCCTTGATGGAACGACTGGCGGGGCCTCTGGCCATGCGTCCCTCGGCCGCCGTGGCCAAGGCCCAACGGCTGGCTCAGTGGCTGGACTCGCCTCGCAATCCGTTCTTCGCTCCCATCGCGTACATGATGATGTGGCGGTTGCAGTTCGCCTACGAGATGGAGGCGTGGCGGGGCCAGTGGGGCGCCGAGGTGGCGGGTTGGCTGGAGGTGGTGGCCGAGACCGAGGCGCTGCTCTCGCTGGCCAGTCGGGGGTGGGAGAGGCCCGACGAGGTCGTCCCCGAGGTGGTGGACGAGGGCTGTTGCCTGGAAGGGGAAGGGCTCGGACACCCCCTGCTGCCCGCCGCCACGTGCATTCGAAACGACGTGACGTTCGGCGAGGAGCGGCGGCTCTACGTGGTCAGCGGGTCCAACATGTCGGGCAAGAGTTCGTTTCTGCGCACGATCGGGGTGAACACCGTGCTGGCGCTGGCCGGGGGCACGGTGCGGGCCACCCGCTTGAAGCTCAGTCCGTTGGCTGTGGGCGCCTCGCTGCGGGTGGCGGACTCGTTGCAACAAGGCATCTCCCACTTCTACGCCGAAATACGCAGGCTGCGGCAAATTACGGAGATGGCGGGGCAGTCGCCGACCCTGCTCTTTTTACTGGATGAAATGCTGCAAGGCACGAACTCGTACGATCGGGGCATCGGGGCGACGGCGGTACTGCAAGCGCTGGTGGAGCGTGGCGCGATCGGGTTGGTGACGACCCACGACCTGAACCTGACATCCATCGTCGAGACGCTGAGGAGAAAAGCGGTGAACGTGCATTTCGAGGATCACCTGGAAGATGGGCAGATGAAATTCGACTATACGCTGCGGGCTGGTGTGGTAGAGAAGAGCAATGCGGTCGCCCTCATGCGGGCAGTGGGGTTGCCGGTCTGAGTCTTTAGATTTTCTTCAACTTCAGGATGTGCTGTCTTAAAGCAGCGGCCGTACACTAGGTGAAGCCAAAGGCGCAATGAGGAGACGAACCCATGAACCTGCTGACCGAAGCGGCGAGAAGCATTCCCGAAGCTCGCTATACCCGAACGGTGTTGATGGTGCATGATAAGTCGCCCCTGCGGCGAGAGCTGTCCCGGGAGCTGAGGTTCAGCGGCTATCGGGTGTTCGAGGCGTCCACCATCGAAGACACCATGCGAGTTTCCGAGCGGGAAGCGGCCAAGCAGGACATCCACTTGTTGATCGTGGATGCGGCCCAGGTCAAGGAGACCGAGGACCTGGCGCTCAAGGTGCGGGCCCTCTACCCGGGCCTTCCCGTCCTGGTGCTGTCGGCGGAAGCGCAGCCCGGAACCCTGTG
>DASYBA010000845.1:0-7219 GCA_036501005.1 Candidatus Xenobia bacterium
CGGCTACCAGATCGACTCTCTCTACGCCGCACCCAGCACCGGTGCCACGACGGATGCCCGGTTCAATACGACGTACTACTGGAACATGACGGCCTCGCCGTACCCCACGCCGGTGCCCGTCGCATGCCCACCGGCGCAGACCAATCTCGAGCTCGTGACGGTGCAGGTCACCTGGACCGAGACGGGGTTCTCGGCCGCCGGCGTGGGCGGCGTTCCCAGACAGGTCCTCCTCAATACCCTGGTGGCGAGGGTGCTGCCCCCGGAGCACAAATGAGTCGCGGTCTCACCATGATCGAAATGCTGGTGACCATGTCGCTCATCCTCATTCTGGTGAGCATGACCTGGCAGGTGCTGTTGCCCAGCGCCCACCTCTGGTCGGTCAACCAGGCCCAGGCGGCACTGGAGGACACCGGGCTGGTGCTGCAGGCCCGCTTGACAGGAGAGTTGCAACGATCGTCCCAAGCTTCGGTGAGGTCGGTGCCCGCCGGCGGGCCGGGCCTGCAGGCCCTGAGCTTCAGCAGTTGGGGGCAAGAAGACGTGGAGGACGTCGCCGAGAGCTATGACTTCAGCAGCGGGCAGGTCGAGTGGTGGCGCTACGTCGTCTACTACGTGCCGGCTGGGAGCCAGACCGTGTATCGAAAGACCTGGCCGGTGGGGCCAGTGGATTCAAGAGGCAACTGGCCCCCGCAGACCCCGCCCATGGGCACGGCGTCTGGCGCTCTGGACTATACGTTTCCGACGGGCCAGCCCCGCCCCCTGAGGCCCCCCGACCTGATCGCTTTGTGCACGACGTTGAACGGCACGGAGCGAGAAGTGGCGAGGGCCGTCACCCGTCTCGAGCTGGTGGAGTTGCCCCCGGAAAAGGCTTGTTGCGCCCCCATCTTCACCGGCACCAATGTCGATTTGCGTATCGATCTGCGGGCCCCCGCACCGACGGCCCAGCATGCGGTCACGACGCAGCGAGCCCAGCAGATCCAGATGAGGCTGTGATGCGCGGCCGAATCGCCGGGTTTGCCCTGGCCTCCACCCTGATGGTCGCGGTCGTCGTCCTGCTGGCCGGATTCACCATGGCCGCCCTGGCCAGTTTCAACTACAACCTGGCCCGGCAGAACCTGCTGCGGGAGGAGGCGTTCGACGCCGCCAATGCCGGCCTCAGCCTGGCCATGTCGCAGTTCATCCAGAACTCCGCCTGGGGCGCCGAGAAGCCGACCGACCACACGGGCGATACCTTGCCCTTCACGACGCTGCCCGCCGCATCGGATCCGACGGCCTTCTACGTGTCGTTTCTGACCTCGGGCACGCACGCTGGCTACCCCGCCGAGCTGCCCTGGTCGGTCAACAACTTCACCGGCGCCATCTCGGTCAGCGGGCCTCCGGACCCCGTCACGACGGCGCCCCGCCAGGTGCCCGCCGGCTCTGCCCTCATCTTCGTCGAAGGGGTGGCCGGGGTGGGCAGCCAGCGCCAGGTTCGGATTATCGAGGCCCTGTTGCAGGCGCCGGCCTACCCGTACGCGCTGGCGGCCAGCAACTCGGTGGTGACGTGGCATAACTGCAAGACCTGCGGCTGGTGCATGAGCGCCGGCTCGTACTACGCCACCGATGGATACCGCGCTTCCAGGATTGATGGGCTGACCCCGGTCGACGTCGGCAGTATCTTTGTCGGTCCGCCCAAGGGCCAGACCTATACGGGAGGCTTCCATGGGCCTTGCACCTATGGGGTCTACCTGGGCCCCGGCTCCATCGTCACCGGGGCGGTGGTGCACGATGGCCCGGCCAACGTGGCGACGCCTTGCCCGCTTCCCCCGGTGTGTTGTTTTCCCACCTTTCACAGCGGGTGTCGACAGTATTGTGGGGTGCACTGCCCGCCGGCCGCCGCATGCGTCAGTACACCCAACCCGGCCAAAGGCCAGGTGCTGGCCCAGTTCGAGATTCCCTCGGCCGGGCCGGTGGCGTGCTACGCGTGTCCGAAGTACTACAAGTACAGTGGCACCGGCCAAGGCTACTGCTGCCTGCACAAGCCCTATAAGTACTACACCGTGTGCGCCAACGGCTACTGCCCGGGGTGCCCGTGTTGCACCGGAGCCAACTGGCGGGCCACCAACAAAAGCCATCCCATTCTCAACTCGGACACTCTGATCGTCCCCTGCGGACCGTGTTCGTGCATTACGCTGGGGAGGGGGTATGGCAACCGCAACTGCCACTGCCTCGCGGGCAGGAGCTGGCCGGTGGAATTCCGCTGCGATTACACCTTGACCGTGAAAGGCTATCTCCATCTGCCCGGAGGCGTCTCCGGGCGGCACAACTGGTGCTCTACGCACTGTTGCTCCGCGCCCCCCTGCTGTGCGTCCATCTTCTTCCCGGCCAAGGGGACGCTCCTCATCCTGCCCGTCCCCCTGCCGAGCCCCGGCACGAAGCCCACCGCGACCCCCGATCCCACCCTGCAGTCGACCATCAACTTCTGGCCCGTGACCAGCAGCGCCCAGGTCGGCACCGACGCCAGCCTGTCCATTCTGGCCACCGGCAACCTGACGCTCCTGCCCCGGACCCTGGTCAATGCCTGTGGCCATTGCGACGACAGCGTGGTGTACCCGTGGCGGGACGTCTACACCATGCAAGGCATCGTCACCGTGGCCGGCAACATCAACGACGCCATGGGCAGTCTACACGTCAAAGGCTTGATGCTGGCCGACAATCCCTGGGATGCGACCGGCCAGTGGGGCAACATCCTGCTGCGAGACGGGGCCTGGGTCAGCTACTCGCCGACCCTGGCGCGGGGCAGTTGGGTCGGGCAGACGATCGCTCCGGCTGCCACCCAGAATGGTCTGCAGGTCATCTACTGGCGGGAGGTGCGCCCCGCTCCATGAGGTGGGCTGTCGTCCTGCTGGTGGTCTTGATGGGCACCCCCGTGCTGGCAGACCTCTCCCATCGGGTCCATATCGATTCCTGGCCGCGGGGGGCCGAACTTTACGAGGCCCACGCGTTTGAGCAGGCCTCGCAGAGGCAGTTCCAGGATCACGAGAAGCGTTCTCTCGGCAAGACGCCGGGCGAGGCTGAGCTGGTTCCAGGTGTGATGCACTATGTGCTATACCTGCCGGGCCATGATCCGGCCGACGTGACCATCGACCCCGACAAGCCAGTGCCGGTCAGCCTGACCCTCCATGGGACGACCCTGGCGATCCGCATCCAGGACCACCTGAAGTACGATCCCCTCACCTGGAGCATGCTGGCTCTGCTGCTGGTGGCGGGTGGCGCGGCCGGGTATGTTCGGACGCACCGGGAGAAGCCGAGCTACCCGCAGGCCACCCTGGTCAACCACACCATCGACGGCTATCGGGTGAGCGGCATGCTGGGCGAAGGGGGCTACTCCATCGTCTACAAGGCCGACAAGGCGGACACCACCGGGCCGGTCGCCATCAAGGTGTTGAAGCGGGACCACCTGGAGCGCCAGGATACCGAGATCTTGAACCGCTTCCATCGGGAAACCATGGTCCAGCTCATCCACCCCAACATCGTCACGCTGCTGGGGTGTGGCGAGTACCTCCTGAGACCGTACATCGTCCTGGAGTATGTCGAAGGCTGGACGTTGCGCGAACTGATGCAGCCCCGCATGGACCTGACGGCCGCTCTGCAACTGCTCATGCAGATCGGGGAGGGCCTCGCATTTGCCCACCAGCGCGGCTACGTGCATCGGGACCTCAAGCCGGAGAACATCATGATCACCCGGGCGGGACGGGCGAAGATCATGGACTTCGGCATCGCCAAGCACATCAACAAGCCGGGGGCCACCCAGAGCGCCACGGCCATGGGCACGCCCCGCTACATGTCGCCCGAGCACGTCGATTCCAAGACGACTGACGCCCGTTCTGACCTATATTCGATAGGCGTCATGCTGTTCGAGATGGTCACGGGAGAGGTGCCGTTCCATGGCGAGCAGATGTTGGAGCTGATCGGTGGGCATCTCTTCGCCACGCCCCCTCTCGTGACCGACGTGGACCCCCAATTGCCGATGGCGCTCGCCGACATCATCGATCGCATGCTGGCGAAAAAGCCTGCCGACCGATACCAGTCCATGGCAGAGGTCATGGAGGCCCTCCGGCATTTGGCCGAGACCTTGCAGCTTCCCATCGACCAGCCTTTTGAGGTGCCCATCCGCTTGACTTGATGGTGATGACCATCAACAATTCCCTCTTCGGTCTCCCGTACCTCGCTGACTTCGGGCGGGGTTGTTAACCTCTCGACGCCATCGCCATCACCCAGAGAACAGGCCGTTCCACGATAGGATGAGGCCAACAGAAAAAGTGTGATGGAAATGAGGAGGTACCCCCGATGTCGATAGCACTGGTAGGTGGCGGCGGAGCCGCAGCCCCGATCCGACAGATCCCCACCCGGCCAACCACCCCGGCCCCGACCCCTGCCCCTTCAAATCCGCCGGCGTGTTCCCCGGCTCCGACGACGAGCGACTCGTGCCACATCAGCGCCCCCGAGGACGAGGGCAGCGGCCAGCTCAGCACCCACGGCATTGTGGCCAATCTCCACACGGCACCCGAGGGGGCGCCGGAGCACAAGGAATCCCACGTCGCGGAGGGCGCTGCCAACGCACGAGACATCGCGGACGGGGTCAAGACTGCCGCCAACGCGGCCAGACCGTACATTCTGGCCAAGCTCGAGGCGAGCGCCGCGGAAGAGGCCGACGACCAAAGCGAGCCCCCCGCCCAGGGTGACGAGCCCGTGGACGGCGGCCAGCCCACGGAGGGCGGTCAGCCTGTGGACGGCCAGCCCACGAACGGCGGTGTTCCCACGGATGGTGGCAAGCTCCGAGATGGCAACCAGCCGGTGGACGGAGAGCCCAGCAAGACGGTTGACGAGGGTCAGCCTGCGGATGCCAAGCCTGTGGACGGCGGCCAGCCGGCGGACGGCCAGCCCGCGGGCGACAAGCCCACGGACGAAGGCGTTCCTACGGACGGCGGCAAGCTGCGAGATGGCAACCAGCCGGTGGATGGAGAGCCGGGCAAGAAGGTTGACGAGGGCCAACCTGCGGATGCCAAGCCCACCGACGGCGGCGACAAGCCCGTGGACGGCGGCGACAAGCCGGTGGACGGCGGCATTCCTACGGACGCCGGCAAGTTGCGAGACGGCAACCAGCCCGTGGACGGAGAGCCAAAGGCTGACGGGGGTCAGCCGGCAGACGCCAAGCCCACAGACGGCGGCACGGGCAAGACTGGCAAAGACTCGAAGACCGAAGGCGGAGAGAAGACTCCCGAGGGCGACGGCATGACTCCGGAAGAGCTTTCCGCCCTGGAAAAGACCGACAGAGTCCTGGGGCCGCTGGCCGTCGTCGCCGGAGGGTACAGCATCAACAGCGCCGTCAAGGCTTTAAGTGACCACAAGTACGCCACCGGCGCGCTGGGCGCCGTCAATGGCGTCGCGACCACCGAAGCGGGGCTATCTGGCGCCGCGACGGCTTTCGGGTTGATCAAAGACACTGCCTTCGCCTCCAGATTTACGGCTGGCGCCGGGGGCATTGGGGCCATCGCCGACGGGGCGGAGAACATCTACTCGGGCGTCAAGGACCACAACTATGGCGAAACCAACATAGGCCTGGTCAAGGCAGGGGCGGGCGCTCTCATGCTCGGCGGCGCGGCGACGGCCGATCCGATAGCGATTGGCGCCGGGGCACTCCTCTATGGCGGGGCCCTGGTCGCCCAGAACTGGCACTCCATCTCCAACTTCTTTACCGAGGGCGACAACTCTGGGCCGGTCAAGGTCGATCCGGTCATGGGTCGCTTCGGTGTCCGATAGGCAATAAAAAGACCGGTGGACACGTCCACCGGTCTTTTCTTCAAACGTCTAGTTCCAGTCGGCGGGGGCCTGACTGCCGCCTCCCGCGGGGGCCTGGTTCCAAGAGCCGCCGCCGCTAGCGGCGGGAGCCTGGTTCCAACTGCCGCCACCGTTGTCAGCAGGGGCCTGGCTAGGGGACGGGGCCTGGTTCCAAGAGCCGCCGCCGTTGCTCGGGGGCGCCTGGTTCCAACTGCCGCCGCCGTTGTCCACCGGAGCCTGCTGCGACGGAGCCTGGTTCCAACTGCCGCCGCCGTTGTCGACCGGAGCCTGGTTGTTGTTGTCGGGGGGCGCCTGGTTCCAACTGCCCCCGCCCTGGTTCCAGTTGCCGCCGCTCGAGGGCGGGGCCTGGTTCCAGTCGGTCGGAGCCTGGCTCCAGTCGCTGGTCGGCGTGTAGGTGGGGGGTGCTGAGTAGGTCCAGCTCGGCGTCGAGAGGCCAGCGTAGAACCCGTTCATGTAAGAATTGTAGTTGTTGTACTGATAGTATTCGGAATCATAGTACGGCGAGTTGGGACCGGCCAGGTAGCTGGAGCCCAGGTAGACGTTGGGCATGTCCCACGGCTGGCCGACTTCACCCACGTAGTGGTGGAGCTGGTTGAGGTTGTGGAACTTGAGCCAGCCCGTCTGCGGAGAGTAGAGGCGGACCGGCTGGCCGCACTGCAACTGCTGGAGGGCCTGGGTGCCGTCCATGCGGTTCAGTTCACTGGCTCGGTTGAAGACGCTGGCGTTGCCGTCGTAGAGGCCGGCGGCGTGGTTGTAGCCGGTGGTGGGGCTGGCGAAGAGCGTCGACATGTGGTTGAGGAGCGAGAGATCCTGGGCGGCGTACGGATCCGTCTCGCAAGCCTGCACGGGCACTCCGGAGGGAGGACCGGAGCAGCCGGCCAGGCCCCCGATGAGGGCAATCCCGCCCAGAGCGGCGGCGCCCAGCTTGAGGCCCATGTGGCCCAACCTGGCTTCTTTGGGAGATTCTTCTACGGACGAACCGAGGCCGTCTTGACGGGCGATGACGGCCGTTCCGCCGGCGGTAAGCTTGGGGGAAGCGACGGGCTTGGTGTTACCAAAGGCGATGGTGTTGGTGGCCATTTCTGCACTCCGTTATGTCTGTGTTTTGTTTTTTACATCCTATCGAACCCATGTTACCGATTGCGTCTCGGACCTTTGCCAATTTGTTACTGCTCGACATGAGGGCTCTGCCCCCCATCCGCTCCGCTTCGCTGCGCTGGGGGCCTTCCTCGAGGGCTCCGCCCCATAAGCACTAACCTAAGCTTGACATGCGGCTGCCCGTCTGGTACCATGGAGACGTGGCGGCAACGTCGACGATCATGGACGAGGAGTGGGCGGTGCTCGCTAGTTTGCTGCCCGACGGATGGAGGGAGCTCGCCAA
>DASYBA010000846.1:0-14040 GCA_036501005.1 Candidatus Xenobia bacterium
GTGTCGGTCGCTTTCCTGCTGCTCCTGGCCCGGTTGGGATGGGCCCAGGTCGCACCCGGTCCCAACATGCTCGTAAACGGCAGTTTTACTCAAGGGCCCGATCCGCATCAAGGATTCCAGCACCGCGGGGGCGGCTGGTCAGTCGCGGTCGACCCCGGCGCTTCCACGCTGCCGGGTTGGACGGTAACCAACGAAAGCGTGTACTATGGCAACGGCCAGACCATCAATCTGGGGGCCAAGGGCTGCATCAGCCAGACCCTCGCCACTCGGTCGGGTCGTCACTACGTCGTCACCTTCAGCTTTGTGGGAACGACGGATCCGCCCCTATTGAAGAGGTTCACCTTCCGCTTCGGCGATCAGTCCTGGCCTCTCACTTTTGACGCGGGAGCCGTGTCACCCCAGGAGCGCCGGGCCACGGTCGAGACGATCAACGTCGTGGCGTCGTCCAGTTCTACTGTGGTGGCTTTTGAGGGGACCACCGACGGTGTCCACGGCCCATTTATCAGCCAGGTGTCAGTCACCCCCAGTACCCAGGCCCGCGACGTGCAGGACTACCTGGTGACGCTCTACCGCCAGGCCAGCCTGGATTTCAACAAGAAGGACTTTACCGAGGCCTTTGCCGCCTTTCTCCCGGACTACACCATGCGGCAGTTGAACGGGACGTCTCTAAACCGGAATCAATATGTGTCACAGATGTCGGGAGCACTCGGAACCACAGTTCAATACACGGTGGTCCAGACCGCAGCAGTGGGCACCACGATGGCGGCAACCGTCGATGTCATGTCGATTGCAAGGAACCCGGCCGGTCCACCTCGAGTCACGACGGTCCGACGCCGTGACCTGTGGGTACAGACTCCGCACGACTATCAGCTACAGAGTTCCGAAGAACAACCGGGCCCGTGAAGCGGTCGGTGAACGGTTACCAGCCGGCCCGCTTGAGCTCGACGTAGCGATTCAATACTGAGGGCGTCAGGGTTTCAGGCGAGGCGTCCAGCGACAGGACGCCTCGGCTCTTCAACGCGGCCAGCGCCGCGCTCCGGTCGGTCTTGATGCTCCTGGCGGCGGCCTGTTCGTACATCTGCGCCGGACTGGCCGGCACGGGAGCCAATACGGAGTCGAGCTCATAGTCGCTCAAGGCGACACACAACATCTTGTGCTTGGGTACCAGCAAGGGGACGTATCGAATCAGGCTTTCGGCAGTCTCCGGATCGACCAGGTCGGTGAAGAGAATGACCAGGCTGCGACGCTTCCACATGGCGTTCAGGTGGAGGAACGCGGTGCGGAAATCCGTCTCCCGTCGCTGCGGTTCCAGTCGATAGAGGAACTGCGCGACCTGGCTGGCCTGCTGCTTGCCGTGGCCCGGTGGCAGGTAGCGCACCACTTCTTGATCGAAGGCGAGCAGACCGACCCGGTCGCCGCTCCGCCCCCCCAGCCAGGTGAGCATGAGGCAGGTATTGACGGCGTGGTCCAGCTTGCTGAGGTTGCCCAGGCGACTGCCCATGAGGCGGCCGCAGTCGAGGAGCAGCATGACGACTTGCGATCGCTCCGCCTCATAGTGTCGGATCATGACGTCGGAGTGGCGGGCCGAGGCCTTCCAGTCGATATGACGAGGATCGTCGTCGGGGTGATATTCCCGCAACGAGTCGAACTCCTGCGACACATCCGCTTGACGGCGCCGGTGCAGCCCCATCAGCGCCAGATGGTTGTTGGCTGCCAGCAACTGATGCTGGTGGATCTGCTGAACGTTGGGATACACCCGAACGACGACGGGCACTCGATATCGCACCAGTCGGATCATCAGCCCGTAAGGCCGCCGGAAGCGAACCTGGACGTCCCCGAACTGATAGTCGCCGCGGGCGGGCGGCAGCACGTGGTATCGACCCTGCAGGGTGCCCCGGGCAGGCAGGCGGCCGCCCATCGACATGGGACGGGCCATCAAGGTATCGGGAAAGGCATCGAAGATCTCGACCTCCCAGTCCTGGCGTGTCGGGTTCTCGAGCGTCAGGTCGACGCCGTTGTCGACCCCCAGCGACCAGACCGGCGGGGTGTCCCTGCGCACGGCGCAGCGCACGACCTGGCGAAGCTCGCGGGCATCCCAGGCCGCCCACAGGAGCACCAGGACGTCGAGCAGCACCGCCAGCCCCAGGAACAGGGGGCTCAGCACCGACAACATGAGGACGACCGAAGCGAAGAGCAGCCACCCGAGGAGACGGGGCCCAGGCAGCCAGCGGGCGCTCACCTCGGAACAGGCACGCCAGACAACAACTGGGTGATGAGCCGATCGGCCGACAGCCCCTCCAGCTCGGCTTCAGGACGAAGGATGAGGCGGTGGCGCAGCACCGGTGGGGCGACCAGCTTCACGTCGTCAGGCACGAGATAGGAACGCCCTTCCATGGCTGCGACGGCCTTCGCTGTCGAGAGGAGCGCCAAAGCGGCACGAGGACTGCCCCCCAGCAGCACCTGCGGGGTCTCCCGGGTGCGACGCACCAGGCTCAAGACGTAGCGAAGCAGGGCCTCTTCGACCGTGACCCGGTCGACGATGGCCGCGGCGGCCATGAGTTCTTCCACCGTGGTGGCCGTCGCCAGACTGGCGACCTTCGAGTGCAGGTTGATGCCCTGCCGAAGGATGTCGAGCTCATGCGCTTCATCCGGATAACCAATGATGATCTTCATGAGAAAACGGTCCAGTTGCGCTTCAGGCAGAGGGTACGTGCCTTCGTATTCTATCGGATTCTGCGTCGCCATGACAAAGAACGGCGCCGGCAGCGTGCGATCCTCTCCATCTATCGTCACGAATCGCTCTTCCATGGCCTGCAGCAGGGCCGACTGGGTCTTGGGCGGCGTGCGATTGATTTCGTCGGCCAGCAGGACGTGGCAGAAGATGGGCCCCGGCCGGAACACGAAGACGCCCTCGGGTTGCTTGAGGATGCTCACGCCCGTGACGTCCGAGGGCATCAGGTCCGGGGTGAACTGAATGCGGCGGAAGCTGCCGCCGACCGCCCGCGCCAGCGCCTTGGCCAGGAGCGTCTTGGCCAGCCCGGGCACGCCTTGCAACAGCGCATGCCCGCGAGACAGGAGGCAAGCCAGAATCTGGGTGATGATCTCGTCCTGGCCGAAGACCACCTGGGCCATCTGGGCCCGCAGCCGATCGGCCAGCGGCTGCAAGGTTCCGGACTCCATCAGAGCCATCTCTCCAGCCAGCCGAGGCACTCGCCGTACCAGGGGCGAATGTTGCGGGGCTTGAGAATCCAGTGGTTCTCGTCGGGATAGTACACCATTCGCGCGGACACGCCACGCTGCTTGAGCATGTTGTACCACGTGAGCCCATGCGCGGCCACCACTCGATAGTCCTGTTCGCCGTGGAAGACCAGGGTCGGCGTCTGGACGTCGTCGACCACCCGCTCTTCGAATGTGCCCAGAATCCAGCCGTCGTTGAAGTGGGTCAAGGCTTCGACATGGCCCTTGATGCGTGAGATTTGGGGCAGCAAGGTCAGGCCGCTGTGATGGACGTAGACCGTGCCATCGGCGGTAATCTGCAGCCCGCTGAAGGTGCCCCCGCTGGCCATGGTCTCGATCGTTCCCTGTGCGAGCATTGGAAGGCCTTATTCGCCGTGGGCAGTGATATCCATCTCTCCGTCCAGGTCATGCCGGTCCGCTGCCGACGTCTCCCCCGGACGGCCGGGCCTTCAGCAAGGCACGGGCCTTCTGGATGATGGCGAGAGCCCTCACGTCGTCGGGGGCGGGCGCGGCCTTTAGCCGGCCGGCCTCGGCGGCCTGTTCCGGCGTGGACCACTCGGCCGGCAATTCCGACAGCACCTGCTGAACGGCCACCTGGCGCAAGCCGGCCCGATGCATGAGACCCGCCAGGGCAGCCAGGTACTCGGCGCGGCTCCTCGCCCGCGCATCCTCCGGGCGCAGGGGCGGCCGGGCCCGGACAGAGGCGGCCAATATCCCCACCAGCAGCACCAGGAGAAGCTGGATGACCCCGCCGCGGGTCGGGCCCGGCATGACGTCCCAGAGAGAGGTTTCTTCCCGATACCCGTGGTCGTACTCGTCGAACAGGACGTCTCCCTGGGCGCCTACGACCTCCAAGGCGTTGAGCACCAGCAAGGCGCCCTGGGCTTCCTGCTTGAGGCCGTGGTTGGACAACGGCCACGCGCTGTGCAGGAGAAGGAACGCGCCCTGGCCCATCGGAAGCCACGCCACGGTGGTTCCGTGGTCGTCCCCGGCCAGCGGCACGGCCTGCTGCAGCCAGGCCGACTTGAAGCCCAGCTCCGTCCACACCTGGCCGTTCTCCAGACGTTCCGCACCGTAGCACTTCAACGTTTTGAGCCCCGCGCCCGGACCCCACGGCAGAAGCTCGCAGTCTTTCGCATCGCGGGGGCCCAGGCGGTCCGCGCTGCCGTCGACGGCCACCACGGCCAGGTGGCCGCGGGTGACGAAGTCGACGACGTCATCCCAGTCGGGCTCTGCAGACGGAGCCAGGATGAGCAGGGCCGCGGCCGATTGGGGCAGGGTGCCGAGGGGAGATCGCCAGCGCCGAGCCGGGCGCCCGCACGCCTGCAGCGCATCGAAGAGGGCGCGGGTGCCCCCCGCCGCCAGGCTGTAGCTGGTCCGGTTGGCAAACACCTCAGTCTCGCCCGCTTCCGGCGAGCGACCCGCCGTCACCACCACGCCCACCACCAGGATGGCCACCAGGATGGCGATGGCGACGCCCCGCTCAAGCCGCGTCATGTCGGAACCTCGTCATGGCGATCCAGTCGTCGGAGCGCGCATCGGCCATCCCGTACCAGATGGGTTCGAAGACCCGCCGGGCGGCAGCCAGGGTCCGGCTCGCCTCACCGTGGCCAGCCTGGGCCAGTTGGCGCTGCATCTCGCCGTGCGTCAACCGCTCGTCTTTGCGCAGGTCAGCCTTCTCGTAGAGATCGGCCAAAGTGGCGGAGAAGCCCAGTCGAACAGCCTCCCGGTAGCGTCCCCCAGCGGCCTCTCGATCGGCCGCCTGCCACCAGAACTCTGCACTCTGCGGCGTCGTGCTCTGCACCTCGGGTAGGGGCGGTACCGCCGGCAGCGCCACCGCCGACCGCCGCAACCACGACAGCAGGGCAACGATCAAGGCGATGGCCAGAGCGGCCAACAGGACCCAGATGACCCACTGAGACGCGAACCCCAGGCCCGGATTCGTGCCTGGCTCCAGCCAGCGAGCCAGGTCCTGGAGCAGTTTGCGCAGCCACTCGGGGTGGTCGGCAACTTCTCCATACTGCGAGCGCCGGGCCACGTTCTCAACCTGCGATCGCCAGCGACTGGCCGCCGGTGGGCGATGTTGGCGCAGGGCGTCGGCCCGTTGCAGATCTTGCAGCGCCTGGCCGAGGCTGACCGCGTCGTCGGCCTGATGCAGCTCCGACCGCAACCGCTGCGTGCCCGGCACGGCCTGCAGCCGATCGGCGGCCTGCTGCGCGCCGTGCGGTTGCCGGGCCAGGTGCAGGGCCTCATGCCACGGATCGGCCAAGGCGGGCCGGACCAGGAGAAGGCTAAGACACAGCAGCCAGAGCTTCAGCCTGCAGTTGGAGGTCAAAGGCTTCCTTTCGAATGCGGATGTCATAGTACAGCACCATGTTGGCCAGGGCCCAGACAGGGTGCAGGAGGGGGGTGCTGATGGTCGACCAGATCTGCATCACCCGCCAGCTCATCTCCTGGTCCTTGATGAGTTGCGTCCAGGCCTGGGGTTGCAGCGAGAAGGTCGCCACCAGGGCCGTCACCAGCAGGTAGAAGCCGAAGATGCGGCCCCATTCCTTGGCCGACAGAAAACGCGCTCGCTCCCAGGCCTGGGACATGCTGGTGCCCTCCAACATGAAGACGGGCGTGAGGAACGTGCACCAGAACCCCAGGGCGATGCCGGGCACGATGAGGAGCGAGCCCAACCCGATACCGATATAGGTCACCGTTTTCAGCACCAGCAGGAGGGGCCACCGCCGGAGGGCGTGTCGATAGACGCCCGCCAGGCTGGCCCGCCGACCCAGGTAACGATTGGAGGCGGCCAGCACCAGAGCGGCCGTCTCCAGTTCCAGCACCGCCATGAGCGCGAACGTGTAGAGCCAGAAGTCAAGGTGGCTGGCGTTGGGCTGTCGAGGCTCGCCCACGGCCCAGGCGCCCAGCGTGAACGGGAGGTATGCGGCGGCCGCAATGGAGATGAGGAGGAGCCAGTTTCGCCGATACAGGTCCAGGGTCTCGTCCAGCATCTCCCCGAAGCCCAAAGGCCGCAGGAGGACCATCAGACGGGGGCCGGCACGGGTCTCAACAAGGCCTCCACCATGGGCTTGAGCTCATCGGCCAGGTCGCGATGGCACACCAGGGTGCCGTTGGGGGTGGCGACGATGATGCTGTCTTGCACGCCGGCACAGAGGACGGGGTGCCCCGGGTCGGTGGCGAGGACGAAGTTGTTGTGGGCCCGGTCCAGCACGATACGGCCCCGAGTCCGATTGCCGCTGGCGTCCGATGGCACCAGGTCCATGGCCGCCGTCCAACCGCCGATGTCGTTCCAATCGAAGGCGGCCGTCACCGTCCACACGTCCCGCGTCTTTTCCATGACGCCGTAGTCGATGGACTGCCGGGTCAAGCCGGTGAAGACCTCGTTGAGAACGTTGCCAAACCTCGGGGTCGACCAGGCCTCCGCGATGGTGAGAACGCCGCCATGGACGTCGGGCAGACAGCGCCCCAGTTCGGCCATGAACCGTTCCACCTGCCAGATGAAGATGCCGGCGTTCCATAAATAGCCGCCATCCGCGAGAAAGGTCTCGGCACGGGCGCGGTCCGGTTTCTCCACGAAGCGTTGGACGGCGCGGACGCGGTCCCCACGCTCCACGTGCAGGTAGCCGTATCCGGTGGCGGGGTAGCTCGGGTGGATGCCAATGGTGCCCAGCCCTCCCTGCGTGGCTCGTTCTGCGGCCAGCAGCAGACTGGTACGGAAGCCTTCGACGTCCCGCACCAGGTGATCGGAGGGGAGCACGGCCATCACGCTGCCGGGCCATCGCCGCTGCACCAGGGCCGCCGCCAGGCCGAGGGCGGGGGCGGTGTCGCGGCGGGCCGGTTCGAGGATGACGTTCTCGGCGGGAATCTCGGGGCTCTGGGCTCGCACGAGGTCGACCAGCGTGGCGTTGGTCATCACCAGGATGCGATCGGCCGGCGCCAGGGTCCGTGCCCGGGCCACGGTCGACTGGTACAGGGAGGTCTCGGAAAACGCGGTCATGAACTGCTTCGGCAAAGCGTCGGTGCTGAGCGGCCAGAAACGCACCCCGGCGCCGCCCGCCATGACCACGGGAACAATAGGCGGTGACTGCATGGGGGAGGCTTCGGGAGACCTGTTGCAACCCCCTCCGTTAGCGAGGCTGGATGGGACGGGTGATGACGCCGAGGATCTCGTCTCCGGGTTCCACCGCCCCTGGTCGCCACGTCGGCTCGCCTTTCTGGCGCCTCAACAGGGCCGTCAGGGACCCGTCCGGGTGACTTCGATACACCAGCATGTAGAGGGTGTCGCCCCGCACGAAGGCGGCGTGCACGCCCCCCTCCAGCGCCGCTGCCACGAAGGTGGGCGCAGCGATGCGAGAGTCGCTCTGCGCCACGTCGACGTTGAGGATGTTCTCCACCTTGTTGGCAAATTCGGGATCGAACAGTCGAACTACGGTTCGAATGTCCGGGTTCAACTGCTTGGCCGACAAGGCCACCGCCAGGTTCATGAGGTCGTTGGAGGTCGTCGCCACCAGGGCCGAGGCCCGCTTGACGCCCGCTCTCTCCAACACGCTGCCCACCCGACCGTCGCCGATCAATACGGGCAGTTCCTGGCGAAGCGCCTCGACAAAGTCTCTGGAGCCGTCTTTGTCGATACCCACCACCGTCTGCCCGAGGTCGTGCAGCGCCTCCGCGGTGTGGAAGCCCAGGTTGCCCAGGCCCACCACGATGACGTGATCTTCGTCGGGAATGCGTTGCTGACCGAGGATGCTCTGGAAGCGAGCGGTGACCAGAAACTCTGTCACGATGGAGAAAAGCACCGCCATGGTGGCAGACCCCAGCAGCATCAAGGCGCAGCCGTACATCTTGAGGAGGGGAGACGCGTCGTGCAGGGTGATGTCCCCATAGCCCACCGTAGTCACGGTGGTCACTACGAAGTAGAGGGCGTCGACGAACGCCAGGCTCAAGGCGCCATGGAAGACAAAGACGCTGGTGAGAATCAGACAATTGAAGATGACGAAGACCGCCCGGGCCGATAGGGGGACATCGCGCCAGGCCTGCCAGAGACCCGCGCCCCAGACTCGAGGGTCGAGGAAACGGGCAAAGTGCTGCCAGCGCAAACGCTGACTGACGGGGGGAAAACGCCGCTCCCAGCCAGACCGCTCGCTCAGCACCATGAGTCGGTCGCCGGGCTGCAAGTCTGCATCGGGGTCCGGCTGGTGATGCCGTTCTCCTCGGCGCTGATGGGTGATGGCGACGACGTGCTGTTGGTCAGCGAGTTGGCGAATGGTCATGCCGAGGAGGGGGGAGGGCTCCGACAGTTTGAGGCGGGCCAGCACGAAGCTGGCGCCGGCGGCGTCAAAGTGGGTCGAACCCTGCTCGCCGAGGGCGGCGGAGGCGAAAGTGGGCGCCGCCAAAGACGACATTCCCAGGGCCTTGCGAATATCGAACGAAGCCTCCAGATGGCGGGCCATGCCCTGATCGAAGAGCCTCACCACCACGGTGAGATCGGTGCGTTGGCGCACGGCATCCAGGGCAATTTCGATATTGACCAGGTCCTGGTCGGTGGCGGCAATGAGGGCGCGGGCGCCGTCCAGGCCGGCCTGGGCGAGGAGGATGGGGTCTCGGGCGTCGCCGATCAAGACGGTGACGCCGCGTTCCTGGACCTCGCGTATCCACCCGTCGCGGGGACTGGTGAGGGTGATGACCTGGACTGGCTCGCCCAGGCGGAGGAGGAGGTCGACGACGCGATACCCGACCTGCCCCATGCCGCAGACGATGACGTGGTCCCGCACGGGGGACGGTTCCCTGACAGGGTTGAACTTCCTTCAATGCGCCCAGGAAAGCGCGCCGCGGGAGACGAACGCGATTAATATGCGATCGTGGATGCTGGGAGCCTGGTCTGCCCTCCTGCTGCACTCTGGTCCAGCGATATTGGCACAGGACGTCAAGCCGCCCGCGGGGCCGACCATCTATCACACCGGGGCCCCTTGGGACGGCGCCGCTTCCGAGCTGGTGGTTCCCTTGAAGGCCACGGCGGGCGCGGCCACGCCGGTCATCCGTATCGATCTGTGGGGCGATCCGACCTTTGCGGCACCCCACGTGGTCGAACTGGTGACAGGCAACGAAGGCTCGCAAGGCCCGGGTCGAGCCTCCTACCAGACGCAGTACAATCGCTCGATGCCAGTGCCGCTCTATGGCACGGTAACGCTCACGCGCCTGGTGGCCACCGAACCGGCCGTCGGCAGCTACCAGTTGAAGAGTGTCGATGGCGTGCCGTATAAAGGTAGCTTCCGGGCGGTGTGGGGCAACTCGTCGGCGGGCATGATCCGATAAGTAGTCCCGGTAGGTTGAGGTCGCCGGGCGTCAGGGCGGGCAACCGATACGCCGCCCCCCAAAATGCCGACCGCAGGCTGAACGGGTTTACTCCCGGCGCTCCTTGGGCAGAAGTTCGTCGTAGCGGCCCCCGAGCCATCGGAGATTGTGATGAGCGACACACAGGTCGAACAGATTTAACAATTTTTCAAGAGAAGTTTAACATTTACCCTCTTGGCACCGCATGTCGGCGCGTAATAACATTTGCTCAACAGAGTACGAAACAGTTCAAGGAGTAGCCGTCAATGCAAGCTTTATGGCTGGAAGACCAGGTCGTATCGAATCAAGAGGTGCGGGTAGGCAGTTTCCTGGAGGGGCTGTACTGGCACGTCCGTCCTCGCCTGTCCATCGACGTGTGCAACGCCCTCGTCGACGACACCTTTGACATTCTCAAGGAGGCGGGCCACGGGCCGCTGCATCGCATCACCCACGCCCAACTGGCGCACGCCATCTTCGGCTCGACCCGGGACTGGGAGTGCATCGGCGAACACGAGACCATCGAGCTGGTGCGGGAGCAGCGGGACTACACCCGCACGGTCGTGGGCGACGCCCTGTTCCAGGAGCATTACGCTGGCATGGCGACCCTCGACAGCCGGAGCTGGTTCGAGACACTCTCCTGCTGAAGGAATGACCTGCCTCTCGTTGAACGGCGGCGCCCATGAAAGACGTCCAGCTCTACACCGACGGCTCCTGTCTGGGCAACCCTGGCCCTGGCGGGTGGGCGGCCATTCTCGTCTACGGTAAGCGGGAGCGGGAGCTGGTCGGCGCCGATCCCAGCACGACCAACAACCGCATGGAGCTGCTGGCCGCCGTCGAAGGCCTCAAGGCCCTCAAGGAGCCGTGCCAGGTCACCCTCTACTCCGACTCGCAGTACATGATCAAGGCCTTCACCGAGCGTTGGATCGACAAGTGGGAGCGGACTGGCTGGGTGACCAGCAACAAGGAGCCCGTCAAGAACGTGGACCTGTGGCAGAGCCTGCGAGCGCTGACCGACAAGCACCAGGTCAAGTTCATCCACGTCTACGGCCACTCCGGCCACGACTACAACGAACGGTGCGATAAACTGGCCCGCAACGCGGCTCTGGCGCTGCAGGAGAAGACAAAAGTCTAACTACGCCAGTGGAGGGCCTGGAGGCGTTCCCGCGCGGTATCGGCCATGGGACCGGACGGGCTCCGATGGAGAAACTGCCGGTAGTCCCAGGCGGCCTGGCCGGGTCGATGGGTGGCCTCAAAGCACTGCGCCAGCCAGAAGTGGAAGCGGGCCTCTTCCGGATGGCAACGCTTGCCCAGCAGGTAGCAGTGAATCGCCAGGTCGTATCGCTTGGCCTGCACCCACCGTTGGCCGGCGTCGTGCCACGAGTCGACTCGGCTATCATATTCGCAAAGCTTCTGCAAATGCATGGCGCTCAGCTCGTAATGATGCTTTTGGGCCTCGGCCGCCGCGAGAACTCGCAGCGCGTCGCTGCAGCTCGGGTGATCCATGATGGCTCGGGCCAGGTAACGAGTGCCCTGGGAGTAATCGCCGGCCTGCAACAGACACTTTCCCATGGCCAGCAGGTAGGCGCTTTCTGCGGGCCGTCTTTCCAGAGCCGACGTCAAGTCGGCCCGCGCCAGCCCGACCTGCCCGGCCGCCAGGTGGAACAGGCCAGCCTCGTAGTTGCCCAGGGTACCGCGATCGGTGACCCGCCCAAGCTGGGTCAGGGTGGCCTCGAGGGTGCCCTGGTGCAGGGCCACCTGGGCCTCGGCTTCCAGGCAAAGCGTCTGCGGGTCGTCCGGAGGCGCCCCCTGCAAGATCTGCAGAGCAGCATCCGCTCGCCCCTCGTCCAGAGCCATGCGGGCCTCTGCCAGCGGGGAGTGGACCTGGCTGAAGGCCCGGTCGGCCAGCTCCCAGACGCTCCTGGCGTAGTCCAACCGATTGGTCGCCATCAGTTGGTGCGCGACGACGACCAGGACGTCGCCACTGGCGGGGTTGCGCCGGACGGCCTGAAATGCGGTGCTGAGGGCATCCTCGCGCTGCCCTTCGAGCTCCAGGGCCTGGCTCCAGCCCAGCCACGCCGCGTCACATTCCGGAGCTTTGTGCAGGGCTGTAGAATAGGTCGCGCCCGCATCCAGGAAGCGGCCCTGGGCGAACTGGGTTCGGCCCAGCTCGACCCGGGCCATGACCGCATCCGGATCGAGGGCGAGGGCTCGCTGCAGCTCCCGCTCGGCATTGTCGTAGTCGCCCTGTTGGCGCAGCAGCGCGCCCAGCCGCGTGCAGGCCTCGACCTGATCGGCGATATCCTTGCCGGTCGTCCCCTGATGGGTGGCCGCCAGACGGAACGCCGACTCGGCGGTCAGCCAGTCATGCCGCGCCGCGGCCACCTCGCCGGTCTGGAGCTGGTCGTCGCCGCCCGCGGCGTTCTGCCAGGCTTCGTCGGCCGGGCGGCCCATGGCCGTGAGAATATGCCCCTGCTCCACCCACCAGGCGCTGCCCGCCAACCCAGGGGTGGTCGTTTCCAGCACCCGCCAGGCGTCGTCGGGGTGCCAGCACAAGCGCTCCGCCTGCGCCAGCCCCACCGTGTCGGTCGGCGACAGCGAACCTGCGATGCGCCGGGCGGCGACAAAGTCGGTCAGCGCCAGCCGCCACTCGCCCTGCCGCAGGGCGGTGTGGGCGGCTCCCAGCGTGGCCTCGATGGACTGTTCGTGGCGGGCCTCCCGCCAATGGTGCATCTCGTCTCTGACCAGGGGAACGGACCCGACCAGCATTCCCGCCACCGCCGCAGTACCGACCACCGCCGGCCATCGCATGGGACGAGGGCGTCGGCGCTGCCCCTGCGGGTGCGCGCCCGACTGGATGAGGCACTGCCGCGCTTGGGTCGGCGACCCTGGCCGCCGGCGGGGGTCGGGGTTCATCATGCGGAGCAGGCCCTGATGGAGCGTCGCGGACACGCCGATCGGGGGAGTCTTGCGCTCCGCGGGCGACGGCGGGTACTGGCCGGTGACCAGCCACCACGCCAGGGCCCCGAGGGTGTAGACGTCGGTCTTGAAGCTGCGGGGCGTCTCGCCGTTGTAGAAGGGAGTGGGGGTGTTGTCCTGGGGGGTGCCGTCGTCGATGCAACGCAACGAGCCGATGACGATGGTACCGTTTTCGCGCACTCGGATGGTGTGGGGAGACAGCACCGGCAGCATGATACGGGCCGAGCTGGTGGCGACCACCTCCATCGCCTCGAGGATGTCCATCACCCAGCGCAGGGCCACCTCGGTGCTGACCGGAACGGGCGTGGCCGCCAGCGAGGGGCCTTCGATCCACGCGGCAATGGTGAAGAAGTCAGGCCCCTCGTCGTAACAGTCGAGCACGGCGACCAGCGCTCGATGATGCAGGCCGATGAGCTGGGGGGCCGTGTCTCGAAACGACTGCCGGTGCCGTCGTGACGTGTTGGGGTCGGTGTAGACCATGTGCACCTGGCGCACGCGATAGCGCGCCCCGTTGGCGCAGTCCTGCGCCAGGTATTCAACGACCGGCCCGTCCTGGTGGATGATGCGCTGGATGCAATAGCGATCCTTGAGGATGGCGCCGGGCGAGAGAACGTAGGAAGATTCCATCGGCTAGCCCCGCAAACTTGAAAATCCTTCACTGGGAATTCACATCGGGGTCGGCCTTTTCCTGCGTCAGCCCAAGCACCTCGGCGAGGTGTTTCCAGCGTCGCTTGCAGCCCGGGATGTGGCGGAGGTCTTCGGCGGTGAGCGTGCCGTGCTCTCGTCGGTACTCCGCGATGCGCTCCGCGACCTTGCGGCTCACCCCGGGCAAGGCCGCCATCTGCTCGACGTCGCCGGCGGGGGCAGTGGCCTGGGCTGCAGGGGCGGGGGCGGAGATGGATGGCACGGTCACCATCTCCTCATCCTTCAAGCGGCGGGCCATGTTCAAGCCCTCGGGTTGCGCCGCAGAGGTGAACCCTCCGGCGGCCTGGATGGCGGCATACAGCCGGGCCTCGGGCGCGAGCTGATAGAGCCCGGGGCTCTTGACCGCGCCGGTCACGTAGACGACCGGCGAGGCCGTATGGTCGAGGGGCACCAGGACGGGCGTCCCCGGAGCGTGGGGCGGGGGCACGGCGACCGCAATGTAGACGGCGATGGCGCCGCCCACGCAGGCCAGGACGAAGTTGACCAACCGATAATCGAGACGGGCAGACATTGTTTGGACACCTCCACATCAAGCTGGGCCGATTCTAGCTGCCAAAGATGACTTTTTTGTGGCATGATTGTTGCTGGGGTGGTGCGCTGCGTTAAAGGCAGGTTAACGCCGGGACGGGTGCGAAATTTCCACGAGAGAAGCGGAAGCGAGATCGTCATCGATGTTCAAATTCCTCAAGGGGAACAAGGAGGGCAAGGGCAAACAGGCGGCCCCGGCGCGCAGCAGCCCCGACCCCCATTTCGAAATCGTCAGTCTGGATCAATGGAGCATCG
>DASYBA010000847.1:0-5375 GCA_036501005.1 Candidatus Xenobia bacterium
GATCGAACGAATTACCGCTGACGGCTAGTCCGCCAGGCCTCCCACAGGACGTCCGGTTTCTTTCGATAGGTGTCCCAGGCAATGGTGCCGTCGACGATGCCCTGCAGCGTGTCGGTAATGAACGTATTGGCGGGCGTGCGAACGCCCAGCCGGGCGCCGGCCACCGCGATCGCACCGTTGAGGTATTGCACTTCCGAACGAGGGGGCGACTTCTGCATGTCCAGGCGCAGGGACGGCACCTTCTCGCCTCGAGCCTCGGCCAGCCGCCGCTTCATCAAGGGCTGGAGGATCAGCTCGGGGAGGGAGACCATGACGGTTTTCAACAGGGGCACCGGATAGCCCGGCAGGGCCACGAACTCCAATTCTTGCGCCTGCATGACCTTGACGGCCTCGCGAAACGCTTTGGCCTCCAGGTGGAAGAGCCCCGTGTGCCCGAAAACCGCGGCCGTCGACTGGTCGACGATGGCACACACCGCGTTGCCGAGGATGTTCAAGAGCAGCTTCGACCACTTGACGGCCAGCTTTGAATCGTGCCACAGGACGGGAATCTGGCTGCCCGTGAACACGGCCTTGAGCCCATCCGACGAGCGCCCAGGCTCATAGGGGGCGATGGCCACGCCACTCTTCAGGTTCATTTCCTGGACCGTCCCCGCATCGGGCACGGCCAAGGCCTTGGTGACCGAGCAGATCCACGTCCGATCGGCCCCCACCGTACGCGCGGCATACTCCTCCGACCCCAGGCCGTTCTGGAACATGACGACCTGCACCTGGCCGTCGACCAGGGGGCCGATGGCCCGCATGGCGCTCTCCGCATCGTAGGCCTTGGTGGTGACGAAAATCCACTCGAACCGTTCCGACCTGGCCAGCTCGGCCGCATCGGTGGCGGCCTGCACCGTTTTGACCCGCCAGGTGCCTTGCGATGTCTTGAGCACGATGCCTTGCTTCTGGATGGCCTCTTGCTGGCGGGGTCGCACCAACAACGTCACCGAGTGGCCGGCCAGGGCCAGACGAGCGCCGACCCACTGGCCGATGGCACCGGCCCCGAACACCAGGATCCTGGCAGCGGCCATCTTAGACGCGCTTCATGTACTCCCCGGTTCGGGTGTCGATTTGGATGACGTCGCCCGCGTCGACGAACAGGGGCACGTTGATGGTCGCACCCGTTTCAAGCTTGGCCGGCTTGGAGGCGCCGGTCGCCGTGTCGCCCTTGAACCCTGGCTCGGTCTCCATCACCTTGAGATCGACAAAGTTGGGCAGGTCGACACCCAGGGGCAAGCCCTCGTGCACCAGCACCTGGACCAGCATGCTGTCTTTCAGCCACTTCACCGAGTCGCCCAGGAAACTGCCCTGGATGGGCAACTGCTCGTAGGTCTTCACGTCCATGAACGTGTACTCTTCGCCGCTATGGTAGAGGAACTGCATCTCTCGCCGCTCCACGATGGCCCGGTTGACCTTTTCACCCGCTCGGAAGGTCTTGTCCACCGTGTAGCCGGTCTTGACGTTCTTGAGCTTGGTGCGCACGAAGGCGGACCCCTTGCCCGGCTTGACGTGCTGGAACTCCACGATGGTGTAGAGAGTGCCCTCCAGGTCTATGGTGATGTTGTTCCTGAAGTCGTTGCTAGAGATCATGTTCCACCCTGTCGATCCGCCGTGGGCGGAGAATTTGTTGTAGCATATTCAGTACTGGTTATCCTATTCAGTACGTAGCTAAGTCCAGACGATAGCCGGGGGGGCCCCGAACGCAGCGAAGCGGAGTGGCTGGGGGGCGGAGCCCTCGAGTTAGACGAAGGGGGGATAACTCCTTTCAAGTCGAACGACCAAGGTCGTGCACCCCGTCGTCGATCTCCGCAGCGATACCGTGACCACCCCGACGCCTGAGATGCGCCAGGCCATGGCGCAGGCCGAGGTGGGCGACGACGTGTACGGCGAAGACCCCACCGTGCTACGTCTGCAGGAGGTCGCCGCCGCCCGGCTGGGCAAGGCGGCCGCCCTGTTCGTGCCGAGCGGCACCATGGGCAATGAAATCGCCATTCGCGTGCACACCCGACCCGGCGATGAGGTCATCCTCGATGAAGATTGCCACATCACCAAGTGGGAGCTGGGGGCGGCGGCTGTCCTGAGCGGCGTTCAGACCCGCACCCTGGTTGGACAGCGGGGGTTGCTGGCGGTGGAGGACATCCGTCGTCGCATCCACCCCGGGGACGACCATTCCCCACGCACCGCCCTCATCTGCCTGGAGAACACCCACAATGCCGCCGGCGGGGTCGTCCTGCCTCTCGAGTTGACCGCGCAGGTGCAGGCGCTGGCCCGCAGCCATGGCATTCAAGTCCACCTCGATGGGGCACGGCTGTTCAACGCCGCCCTGACCCTGGGGCGCCCGGTGGCCGAGCTGGCGGCCCACGCCGATACCGTGATGGTATGCCTCTCCAAGGGGCTGGCGTGCCCGGTCGGTTCGATGCTGTGCGGGTCGACCGCGTTCATCGAGGCCGCTCGCCGCGTGCGGCGGCTGTTGGGCGGCGCCATGCGCCAGGTCGGCATTCTGGCCGCCGCCGGATTGGTGGCGTTTGATCGCATGATCGAGCGCCTGGCCGAAGATCACGTCCGCGCCCGCCGCCTGGCTGAAGCGGTAGCCAAGCTGGATGGCTTCTCCGTCGATCTGGCGACCGTGCAGACCAACATGGCTTACGTGCGGACTCGGCAACCGGCCGCGCAGGTGGTCCAGGCCCTCGCTCGCGAGAAGGTGCTCTGCTGCGACCTCTCTTCCGATACGATCCGCCTGGTCACCCACAAGGACGTCGACGACGAAGATGTCGAACGGGCAATCCTGGCCTTCAGGACCCTGCCGGTTCATACTTCGGTCGCTTGAAATCGCCGGGTCAGCTCTGGTATAAAGGAATCATGCCAGTGACGTTGCGGGGGGTTCGGCGAGGGTTCTCTCTGGCGGAGATCATCTTTGCCATGAGCTTGTTTTCACTGGTGGTGCTCGGTTTGTTCCAGCTCTATCCCACCTCGCTTTTGACGATTCGCCAGTCCGAGCACCGCATGCAAGCCAACTCCCTCGCCCTCGGCACGCTCGACTCCTACCGCGCCTACCCCTTCTCGACGTGCAGCAACGTGGCCGCCACTGCCGTCAACGAAGCCAATGCCGTCCTCAACGCCTTCCAGACCCCCAGCGGCTCGCCCTCCTACGGCATCGACGGCGTGCAATACTGGACCGAGACCATCGCCTCGTCCAGCCCGGACGCAAGCGGAACGATCCGGCTGGTCGACATGAAAGTCACCTGCTACTGGGATGAAAGATCCGACCAGACGACGTCGGGTTGGGACGACGGACTGGCGGGCGGTAAAGGCTACCGGCAGTGGCACCACCTCACCCAGGAGCTTTACATCATCAACATCCACCAGTGACGTGGCGGCTCGGTTGAACCCTCTAGACACGGGATGCTATATTAGGCAGGCTGAGCCCAGGTAGATAAAAATAACCCTCCAGCAAGGGAAATGATCGGTGGGAATGGAACTGTCTGCCGTATCCTCGCGGCAGGCGTGCGCGAAAGGAAGGATCGGAGCATGCAGCGGAAGCTCCTGGCCCGTTTAGGAAGGGTAGCCCGACGAGGCTTCAGCCTTGTTGAAGTCATCTTTGCGGCCAGTCTTCTGTCGCTCGTCATGCTGATGATGTTCAACCTGTATCCGACCTCCTTGCTCACCATCCGACAGGCGGAGCATCGCTTGCAGGCCAACTCCCTGGCACAGGCGGTGTTGGAAAGCTATCGAGCCGGGCCGTTCGCGAGCACCTATGGCGGGACGGCCACCGTGTCTCCCGGGGTGGTGAATTCCTTCCAGTCGCCGAGCGGGCTGCCGTCGTACGGCATCGACGGCGTGCAATACTGGACCGAGGCTCTGGCTTCTCCCAGCATCGACGGCGCCGGCAGTTGCCGCCTGGTCGACCTGCGGGTCACCTGCTTCTGGGACGAACGCTCCGACCACGAACCGGGGCAGTGGCCAGCCAACGCCGGCAACCTTTCCGGTACGGTCGAAAGATGGCATCATTTGACGCAGGAGCTGTACATCTGTGACATCCAGCGATAGATCGTCCTCTCGCGTGGACCGCGGCTTTTCGCTTTTGGAGTTGATGGTCGCCATGGTCCTTTCCCTGGTGGTCCTGGGCCTCACCATCGCCTTCCTGATTCCGACCATGCGGGCCTCTGCCAGAGGGTCGGCCCGGGTCGAGATGCAGCAACAAGCGGTCGTGGCCCTGGGCCGCATCGCCAGCGATCTGGAGCGGTCCGCCCCGGCGGCGGTGAGCTTGAACACCGGCGCCTACAGTGCCATCCTGCCCAAGTCCAGCCCGACAGCCACCCCGCCCCCGCAGAAGACGCCGGTCGTGCTGGCCGTCCAGCGGTTGGCCAATGTGAACTCCAGCGGCGACCAGATGTGGGAGAACCAGATGGAGATCTACGTCTGGGATCCTGGGGCTGGCAACCCACCTGAGAAGGGCACGGTCGTCGCCGTGCCCGGCGCTGCCTACACGTATTACACCGGAGCCCTCATCTGCTACACCTTGAAGAACGGCACCGGAGGCCTCACCATCAACCACCCGGCCTGCTCCTGCGGGTGCTATCCGTCGGCGCCGACCAAGCTCACCGACACCCAGCTTACCGGCTTTCCCAACGACGGCTATGTCCAACAGACCGACATCCTGGCCACCGGCGTGGAGTTCTTTGTGGTCAGCATGAGCAACGCCACGGGCACCTGCCCTCCCCTGCCGGTCATCAGCCAGCCCATCAGCCTGTACATTTCCATGGTCCGACAGGCAGCCACCGGGGCCGCTCAGATGGAGAGCTTCCAGTTCCAGCGGACCGTATCGCTGCGCAATTCAAACTGACCATGGCTGGGGCCGGCCGGGCTGTCCGCATCGCCTTGATCGGCTGGTTCTGCCTGGTGGCGCTGCTCGGCTCGCGGCCAGCCCTGGCCGACCCCCAGTTCGACAATCTCATGGACAATGCACGGAAAGTGAATGTGCGCCTGTCGTTTCCCAACGTATGGCCGCCCAATCCCCTGGTCATCGTCCTGCCCGACCTCGTCAATCCCAACGGCCCCCCCAACCAGGGCGCGGTCGGCACCATCGTCGGCAATGAACTGCCCCCTTTCGAGGTCAGGAAGGGCAAAGCCGAGAGCGGGCAACTGCAGGTTGTGCTGAGATTTGCCGGGTACGCCGACTCCACCATGTTGCTCATGCTCAGTCGGGGTTCAGATGGCGTGTACCGCGGCAACATGAGCAACCTCCAGATGACGGCCAATACCTGGTGGGGGCCCCTGCGAGCCGAGCTGACGTACCACCCCGTGTTCACCATCGGCTGCGCCGTGGCGCTGGTCGG
>DASYBA010000848.1:0-4906 GCA_036501005.1 Candidatus Xenobia bacterium
CACCCAAGGCCAGGTAGGGGGCAGGATTCTGCGGCCACTGCACGATCATGCCCCGGAAGATGGCCCGGCCCTCTTCCTCCGCGCCCGCCAGGATGAGAAAGCAGCCCAGACCCTGTCGGAAGCAGACCAACAGCGGTTCCGTCTCGTCCCGGAATTGCTGCTGGAGTTCGCCGCAGAACCGCGTGCCGATGTCGGCCCAACGAAGTTCTTGCTCGGCGGCCGCCTGCAGTGCGACCATGAAGTCTCCAGCCCACTGCGAGAGCGGTTGAGTGCCCAGAAAAACCGTCTCGGTGCGAGTCACCGTGGTCATGTCCGGCGTGAGGCGGGGGCGGACGACCGACCACACGTTCCACCAGCCCTGGCAAGCCGCGACGGTCCGCCCAGCCTGGACATGGCCGTAGCCTTCCTGGATCCAGTCGTCCAGCACCTCGTTGCAGGGACGGTCGGGAATGGTCCGCTTCCATAACTCCACCGCGGCCAGGCCCAGGAAAGCGCGGTCAGGCCCCTCGCTGCGCACCTTGTCCTGAGCCACCCACATGTCGGAAACCTGCCAGGCCGAGTGGACCTCGGCGGCCAGCAAGCGATAGCGCAGGGTCGAATGCTTCACCCCGCACCGGATGAGCCGTTTGACGATGTCATCGGTCGACATGGCGGCCACTTTGGCCATCGTCCAGCCATTTTCGGTCTCCGGTTGCTCCCCTAGGCGGCAGACAGCGTACGGCGTCAAGCGGCCTCCATGCGTGGGGCGCCGGTGGGGCGTCCCCAGACTTCGCCCGGGCAGGGCGAAGCCACCAAGAAACTTGTCCATGAAAAACTCCCCCTGTCCCTCTCTACAGGGAGTCATCATGTTAGAACAATCCGGGCGCCATACCTTCCAGACTACCGAACTCGGCGGCGGCGACTTTCTGCCAGACAAAGGTATGCTGGTGAAGCAGCCCCCCCAAAAAACTCACGCGCAGGCATGAGAGCGGAGCTTGGGACTGAAGCATAGCAACTCACCACATTGGCCGCCGCTGCGCCGACACCCGAAAAAGCATGGTGCGCAGCACGGCTTGCTGGCCGTCGTCACGATCAGGCTGGGCGCGGCCTGCGCCGGCTGGGCGCCGAACCTGCGCCAACATGGTTTTGCGGAGTTTTTACAGAGAGGGATTCAAGTTTTCCGACCGGACTGGCCACAGAGCGAGGGATTGGCTGTCGTGGTGGAGCTCAATCGATACGGCCCCCCGATTGCCCAGGTCCCGCGGGCGGGTGAACGGATGGAAGCGGGGGTTGGAGAAGAACGTGGTGCCCGGCTCGGGCCTGGCTTCCAGCACGGTGTCGGCATCGAGCTCCAGGCGGATCCATTGAACGACGCCGTGCACCTCCCCCGACCCCTCGAGACGAAGCTGGCGCTCTTCTGCCTCTGGCCATGACGACTGGCGGAAATCGAAGCGGAAGGCCTCCTCCAGCTCGGAGACGAGCTCGAACCCTGCGTCGCCGATTTCGAAGTCTATCGATTCCGGCACGAAACTGCTCAGGGGGGCCAGATCGAACCCGCAACTGCGGTCGGTATTGAAAAGTCGTGCATAGCTCTGCCAGCGGCCCAGGGCCACCCGCACCGCCGCGGCCCCCGGCAAGACCTGGGCGCCCGGAACCAGCAACCGGGCCCGGGCATCGGCCAGCGACTGGAGCGGCTGGAAGCTGAACATGTTGTCGGAGAAGTTGTCGCAGAAGAGCAGGTCGGCCGGACGTTCCATGTCGACCCCAATCTGCAGTTGGAGCGAGCTTTTCGATACGACCTTGATGCGATGCTCGAAGCCGTTGCGGGCGACCATGTCCTGGGCCACGGCTGCGACGACCGGGTGGTACTCGCAGGTCGTGACCTGCGCCCCGGCGCGGGCCGCCATGAGGGCCAGGAGGCCAGGGCCGGTGCCAATCTCCAGGACCTGCATGCCGGGTTTGATGGCTCGGCCCAGGGCATCCTCCCAGGCAGCACAGCGCCGAGGATCGTTCATCATGGGAATGTGGTATCCAGGCACCAGGCCGCTCAGGTCACGCCGGGCGGCGAGAGCCAGGCCGGGATCCGGGTCTCCAGCCAGGTCCCGCAGGACCTTCGAGGCACGCACCGATTGACCTTGTGAAGCCAGTTCGCGGGCCAGGCCCAGGCGCGTATCGGCAGCGGCTGTGGAGACCACTCTTTCTACGCTATCCGATAGCAATGCGACGCGGTTGCCCTCGGGATCCATCACGATGACTCGATACATGCCCGGGTGGGTGCGGTGGAAGGGCGTCACCACCTTGCCCCCGCTGGCCTCGACGGCGGCCTGGGCAGCCTTCAAGCGCCCGTGGCATTCGAGATGGATCAAGGCGCCCCAACTGGAGGGCTGAAACGAACCCTGGGCGGCCACCAGGCAGCCTCCTACGCCCTGCTGGCCCCGCGGCAGGAGGCCGATGAGCGACCCACCGACCATCGCTCGGGCAATCTCCGCCCCCAAGACAGCCGAATAGAAACGAATGGCCCGGTCCAGATCCTTGACGGGAATGTCCACCCAGGAAAACGACATGGAAGGGGCTTCAAGAGCCCGGGGTCAGCCTCCTGGACTGAGGACAACCTCGCTTCAGGCGGCCAGTCGCGTGGCGGAGACCGCGTCCAGGATGTCCTGTACCTGGCGCAGGCGAGTACTCGGGGTGGCCGGCTGGAGGAGCACGCCAATGGCGACCGAGTCTCGATAAACCGCCAACAAACGCACGCCTTCCTCCGTACCGCCGAGGCTCCAGTGCACCCGCTCGGCCTCTACGCCGTCCTCGTGCAGACGCTCGAACGTCTCCCGTACGGTGCGCCACACTGCCTTGGCCTGATCCCGCTTCAACGGGTAGGCGGGCTGGTTTCGATAAACGACCATGCTGTTGCCGAAGCAAACCCCGCTGGCCAGTACCCCGTCCACCGTCTGCAGGGTGTCCAGGACCTCCACCAGGGTGCCCGGGGTCTTTCTCTCGCTCGCATCCATGTCCAGCCTCCTCAGCCTAGCTTGCCTTGCAACGAATCCCGTAGTGAAAACCCCGGCGGCGGCGGGCCGGCGCCCGGGGCCGGCGCGCAGCGGGTGAACATGGAGACCTCGTCTCGATGCTCGTACCAGATCTCGAAACCAGGCCCCTGGATGGAGAGGCCCCCCAGGGGACCCGTCCCCAGCACCTGGATCAGGTCTGTCGCCTGCGTGCCGAGGAAGCTGTTGAGCTCCGCCCGCTCTAGAGGCTGCTCTGAGCCGTGGTGGTACAGCACCTCGCCATCGCGGTCGCTGAACACCAGCTCGGCCTCATCTCGCACCAGGCCCGGCAGCGCCTTCTCCACCGCCCGCAGCACCGACCACAGGCCACCGGTCAGAAAAGCCGCCGCGCCCGCCGACTCGCACACGCTGCGGTAGGAATCGTCTTCCTCCCCGGCCAGGACGATGGTCTGCACGGGCTGGTGGCGCCTGCGCAGGTACCGGATAGCTTTGATCTCGTCGCAGAGAGGATCGTAGTGGGGCAGATGAGGCACGTGAAAATCCGTCACGACCAGTTCCGCCGCGTGGGAGACCACCAGTCGCAGGACGTCGTCCACCCCATCGGCCCCCACCACTTGCAACTGGTGGGGATACATCCCGTGCAGCACCTGCTCCAGCATCTGCCGCTCCTGGCGGTCCTGGACTCGTATGACGATCGTTCGCATGACATGTTCCGCCTGGGCCAGAATGACTACTCCTGCCTCTATCCTACACCACCAGGGCATCCGGCGCTTGTTGCCCAGGTCCCGTCCTGACCTGGACCTTGGGCCAATTTTACTAGTTCCAAAAGAACTATAGGCTCGTAAAAGTGTAACATCGTCAACACGGTTGTAACATCTGCCCGGGCCTTCCCTGGTATGATGCCGACGTGATTGGAGACGCTGCATCCAGGGCTGTTCCCTCGCGGCAACGGGTCGTTGGCCTGATTGACCTGGACGGGACGTGGCTGTCCAAGAACCCCGCCTGCCGGGCCCAGTTGGACGCGGGTCTGCTGGCCCTGAAAGACCAATACAGCCGCCAAGGCATCGACTTTGAATTCGGGCCCGTCACGGCTCGGCCGCCGGTGCGAGTGGCCAGCGAGAACCTCCCCACCCCCGACTGGTGCATCACCTATAACGGCGGCTACATCCACCGCGGCGCCCCGGGCCACTACGAAGGCTCGCACTATGTCGTCAATCCACCCCTGCCGGCCTGGGTGCAGGCCAACGACGCCACGGGCTTCAACGCGGGCCAGGCCGGGCACGTGCTGCAAGATCTGTTGGCCGACCAACGATTCCAGAATCTGCGCCTGCGCACTATCGGCCAGGTCGTCGGCAATCCCGCCGCCGATGCCTGCCCGTATGTCTACTCCCCCTGTATCGAAGAGAGCTCGGTGCAGCTCTCCCCCCAGGAAGCGCAAGACGAGAACCACAACCAGGTGCCGGACGTATTCGATGCCAACACTTTCCACCCGCCGACGCAGGTCGCCCAACTGGTCGACGAGCTGCGGCAGCGCCTCGCCGCCCGGCACGTGCCCTGCGCCGTGTCGCCAGTCTATCCCGCCGAAGGGCGGCCCCTGGTGATGTTCGACGTGACGACGCCCATGGCCGACAAGGGGGACGCTGTCGAATACCTGCGAAAGCTCTGCAGCCTGCCGGCCGATCATCTCATCGTGGCGGGCAACGGCGGGAACGACATCAGCATGATGCGAGCCCCGGACGGCACCGACGACGGCCGTCGAGCCATCGTCGTCGGCGGCGAGGCCGACCTCTATAAAGCGGCAGCCGGCCTGGAGCATCTCTATGCCGCCCCGGCCGACATGGATTGTTCGCTAGGCGTGCTCGAGGGGTTCCGCCATCACTTGGAGGCCCTGGCGCTTCAACTCAGCGATCGGAGATAACGCA
>DASYBA010000849.1:0-20269 GCA_036501005.1 Candidatus Xenobia bacterium
GTGCGTCGACCGCATGATCTCCCGCAGCCTGTCGACCACCGACAACCATTCCTTCCGGTGGAAGACTCGTACCATGGCGGACGTCCACCGAGAGCTCGGACTTTAGGAAACTCTTATCTTTGCCTTCGTCGACGTTCATCAGGCCGCAGTAAGTTGAGGGTGTGGCAAAGGAGGGAAACGAGATGGAGTATATGGTCAAGATCCATCCGGGCGCGTCGGCGCTTATTCGGACGTGGCGCATCGCCGAGGCTCTCAACATGGCCAAGACGTGCGCCCGTTTTCTACACCGGCCGGCCTACATCTACAGCCCGTGGTCGAAGATGCACTATGAGGTCAAGCCGTAAAGGCCACCCGCACGGCCTCCTCCAGCGAGGTGACGCCATCGGCCACCAGCGTCATCGCATGTTGTTCCAGCGACCGGTAGCCTTGCTCCCGCAGCAGCGCTCTGAGATCCTCCGTCGCCATGCCTCGACTGACCGCGTGACAGACCGTCTCGTCGTCACCTGGCACGGTTTCGGCCACCACTGTCCGCCCCCGGTAGCCGGTTTGTCGACACTTGTCGCAGCGGCCCGGGCCCCAGATTTGATCGGTCTCCAGCCGGTCCTGCCACCGCGCCGGCGCCTGCTGGGTGATCCGACACCCGGGGCAGAGGCGGCGCACCAGCCGCTGCGCCGCCACGCCGGCCAGGCCCATGCCGATGAGATACGGCTGTTCGACCAGCTCTCGCAAGCGGGTCAAGGCCGCCGCCACGTCCGGCGCGTGCAATTGCGATATCACCCGGTGACCCGTCAAGGCCGTCTGCAGCAGCAGCCGGGCTGTCTCGGCGTTGGGAATCTCGCCGCAGTAGAGGGCATCGAGGTCGTTCATCAGCACGGCCTTGATGCCTTGGACATAGTTGAAGTCGCCGGCCGCATCGACGGCGGTCTGGATGACGCCATCGATGGCCCGCTCCAGCGGATCTTCAAGGGTTCGAATACTGATGTGGCCCTGGGTCTGGTCGGCCAGCCAGGCGAGCCCGGCGTAGATGGTCGAGGTCTTGCCACACCCGGTCGCTCCTGTCACGATGGTCAATCCATAGGGAACAGTGAACATGCGTTCCAGCCGCCGCAGATCCTCGCCCTCGAAGCCCAGGCCGGCCGGCCCCGCTCGCAGCACGGCGGCGTCTCCCAGAGGTTCCGTTAGGCGCAGCGTCAGGGATTCTCCGTAGCACGTCGGCATGGTGCCGACGCGCAGCTCATACTGACGGCCCAGGGCGTCGATCGGCAGCGTGCCCCCCTGGGGTGAGGTGGTGACGTCGGGATCCAGGCGGGCCATGTGCTTCAACGCCCGCAGGAGCGAACTGAGCGTGCGATGGGGGTGCCGGGAAATCTCCTGCAGCTTCCCGTCTATTCGATATCGAACCACGCCGTCGGTGCGCTCCGGGACCAGGTGGATGTCGGAGCTTTGTTCCAGCACGGCATCCAGCAGCAATTGACGGGCCAGTTCGTGAGCCAGGCGTTCTTCTTCATCGGTACGGGTCATGTCGCCTCCTTTACCCCTCTGGCCCTCAAACGGCCGCTATAGAACGCTATCGCCTGCCGCAGCGAACGCAGGTGCGCCTGCTGCTCCGTATCGCCAGACTCGAGAAAGTGCTGGAGGTCGTCGCGATAGAACCGCCACGCTCGCCCCACCTTGAAGCCTTTGACGCGACCATCGGCCATCCACCGGTACAGGGTCGGTTTGGACGTCTTGAGGACCTCGACAGCCTCTTCAAAGTTTATCACTTCATTCATCATTAGTTATCATAGCTTATCATTATTAGCATGTCAACAGGACGTAGCGCCCCCGCGGCGGACTCATCCAAATGGCCAACCAGGAAGAAACCGGGCTCGTCAAGGGTCTTACGCTCACCAGCGCCACGACGCTGGTCATCGGTTCCATGATCGGGTCGGGCATCTTCGTGGTGTCGGCCGAGATGGGGCGTAATCTCCAGTCGCCCGCGTTGCTCGTCGGCGCCTGGCTGGTGACCGGCTTCATGACCATCGTCGGGGCGCTGTCGTATGGCGAGCTGGCGGCCATGATGCCGACGGCCGGCGGGCAGTACGTCTACCTGCGAGAAGCCCTCGGCAGAATATGGGGGTTTCTCTACGGCTGGACGCTCTTTCTGGTCATCCAGACGGGCACCATTGCGGCCGTGGGCGTGGGCTTCGGCAAATTCCTCGGCGTCTTCTTGCCGTCCGTCAGCTCGCAAAACTGGCTTCTCCACGTGGCCCACGTTCCGCCCATCACCATCGCGGGCATCACGGTGGGCAACATGGACATCGGCCTGTCCACCCAGAATCTGGCGGCCATCGTCGTGGTGCTCCTGCTGACCGAGGTCAACGTTCGCGGCGTGAAGACGGGCGCCATGGTGCAAAATGTCTTCACCTTCGCCAAGACGGCCGCGCTGCTCGGACTGGTGCTGGCCGGTTTGACTCTGGGGCACAATGCCGAAGCCCTGGCCGCCAACTTCCATGACTTCTGGCGCAACCCCGTTCCTGGGGGCAACGTCTTCATCTCGACCATCGCCCTGCTAGCGGTCGCCCAGGTGGGCTCGCTCTTCGCGGCCGACGCCTGGAACAACGTGACCTTCACGGCCGGAGAGGTGTTGAATCCACAGCGCAACCTGCCGCTCTCGCTCCTCTTGGGGACCGGACTGGTGATTTTGCTTTACCTGGCCGCGAATGTCGTCTACCTGATGGTGCTGCCCCTGACCGGCGATCCGCACGGGGCCACAACTCTTTCGCGCGGCATTCAATATGCGTCGGAGGATCGAGTCGGCACCGCCGTCATGGAGCAGATGTTTGGTTCGACAGGGGGCTATCTGATGGCCGCGGCCATCATGGTCTCGACTTTCGGGTGCGCCAACGGCATGATTCTGGCGGGCGCTCGGGTGTACTACGCCATGGCGGAGGACGGCTTGTTCTTCCAGTCGGTCGCGAAGATCGATCCCATCCACCACACGCCGGCCATTTCCCTTCGCCTGCAGGCAGTGTGGACTTGCATCCTTTGTCTGTCGGGTTCATATGGGCAACTGTTGGATTACATCATTTTTGCGGTGCTGCTGTTCTACATCCTCACCATCGGCGGCCTGTTCGTCCTGCGCCGCACCCGACCGGACGCGCCAAGACCTTACAAGGCCTTCGGCTATCCCGTGCTACCGGCCATCTACCTGGCCATGGCGGCCTATATCGACGTCATCCTTCTGCTCTACAAGCCCCAGTACACCTGGCCCGGCCTCATCCTCGTGCTGCTAGGCGTGCCGGTGTACCTGCTCTGGTCACGCCAGCCCGCCCCACAGCCAGAGGCCGTCTAGGTACGGGATCTGGTCGTAGTCCACCACCTCGTCGGCCGTCGCCATTCTGGACGTCCCCGTCCGCCCCCCCTTCTAGACGGTTACAGAATCGATACATGCTGTCCGACATCCGGTCACATATCGGGCGTATAGTCAGGCCACCAAAGAGACATCGACGTAAGGAGAGAGTTCACATGATCATCCAGCAGCAAGGCAACCAGAAAGGCCAGGGCCAGCCCATCAGCGGGGCCCAGTACACCTATGAAGGCCAGACCCGGGCCCTCAACGGTCCCGTCCAGATGGCGCAGGGCAACTCCGTCACCATCAAGCTTCCCGAGCCCGCCGGGGCCGCGGATCAATGGCGGTTGGAGAGCATCAACCACAAGAACGAGAAGACCGACGCGAGCGCTGAGTTCAGCGTGGGCAAGCCCAGCTACACCAGCTTGAACCCGGGCAAGATGGGCGGCAGCCAGTTGAAGGGCTTCCCCATCCAGGCCAAGCCCGGCAGCGCCGGCCAGTACGTCATGACCTTCGCCCTGGCGGCCAGCGACAAGTCGGTGCCCGCCGAGACCAAGCAGGTCATGGTCAACGTCTGCACCGCGGAACCCCGCTAGTCGGGGATCAGGGCTCGGGGGCCAGGGGTCAGGGTGGATAAGCCCGATCCCCGATCCCCGACCCCTTTCGAGTCGAAGGAGTTGGGCCCACGCCAACCAAAGCCTGGCCGATGGCTTTGACTCGTCCAGGCCGATGGGCGGCCGCGCTGCTCTGTATCGGGCTGGCCTTGCGCCTCTTCCACCTGGGCCATGCTTCGCTCTGGCTAGACGAGGCGTACGAGACGTGGATCGCCCAGCAACCCCTGGCGCAACAGGTGGCCATCAGCCGCCTGTTCGACTTCCACCCGCCGCTTTTCCACTTTCTGCTGGATGGGTTCATGCACGTCTGGCATGCCCTGGGCCAGGGAGAGAGCGAGGCCGAAGTGCGCACGCCCTCGATGGTCTTCGGCGTCCTGGCCGTGTGGGCTGCGTGGCGCGGTGGGCGAGATCTGCTGGGCGACCAGGCGGGCCTTTTCGCTACGGCCCTGCTGGCGGTATCGGCTTTCGCCATCCCCTTTGACCAGGAAGCTCGGGGCTATGCCCTCCTCAATCTGCTCACCATCCTCTCTGCGTGGCAGTTCTGGCGGGTTCTCACCGTGCCTGCCCGCGGCACGATCGCCTGGTATCTGCTGGCGACCGGATTGGCCGAGTATATCGATATGCGCACGCTGCTGGTGCTGGCCGGGCAGGGCCTCTGGCTGCTCCTCTGCTGGCGGCGCCGGCCGGCGGGATGGCGGCAGGGCTGGATCGCGTGGGCCGTCGCGGTAGCCGTCGCCCTGCCCTGGGTGCCGACCATCGTGTATCAACTCGGCCCGCAGGGGCTGGGCATCGACCTGGCCCGCACTTTCGTGCCGCCCCGGGCCATCGACGTCATCTTGTGCCCAGCCTACCTCCTGGCGGGTTATACGGGCGGGTGGTCTGCCTGGGTGGGCATCTGTATCGGACTGGCCGCCACGGCCCTGGTATTGCTGGGGGCCCGGCGGGGTGGGCCCGCGGGGGCCTACCTCGGGGTCCTGGTCGGCCTGGTCGTGGCAGGCCCCATCGCGGGGTGGTATCTGATCCACTTCCACGGCTTCTATTTCAAATATTGCATGCAGGTGGAGGGGCTCTTTCTGCTACTGGTGGGGTGTGCTTTGTCGAGCCTGCCCAGGCGGGCACTGCCGGCCCTGGCCGCGTGCTTGCTGCTGGGTCTTCCGTCGCTCCAGCACTGGTATTTCGAACCGCAGTACGAAAAGCAGCGGTGGCGTGAGGCCATGGCCTTCGTGCGAGACCGGTTGGAACCGGGCGATGCCGTCTACATCTCGGCGCCCTTCATGGCGTTTCCGGCCCGCTACTACTTTGGTGCCGAACCGCCCATCCACGAGCTGGTGCCGTGGAAGCTGGACAGCGACGCGCCCGCCATGCTGGCGGCGCCGAGATTCTGGCTGATTCTGTCCAACGACGCCGCGCTCGACCCGACGTTCAAGATTCGTAAGTGGGCCGCGGGCTTGCAGATGAGCCGCCACCTCGACGCCACCGTGGTGGACTTTCCCAACGCCTTCGACCCCCGCACCGGTGGGGCCATCACGGTCATCCTCGTGCCCCTGAACTCAAAACAGTGAGGTTTTGTTAACCCTACGTTTCTGGCCAGATCACGGTGGCTTGCTATGATGGGAGCATGATTCCCCCGGCCTCCGCGGCCTCTGTGCCTCCTCCGCGTACCAGCGCGGAGAAGCTGCTGGCCACGCAGCGGCAGCAGAAGCTGGACGTCAGCGACCTCGTCACCAACCAGATCCCGCGAGGCTTCAGCTTGCTGGCCGCCGATGCGGGCAGGCTGTCGGGCCCGTGGCTCAAGGCCACCTGCATTGGCAACACCGTGCTCAGCGTCCCGGCCGTCATCTACGACATCAAGGACCTGCGCCACACCCTCAAAGACAAGGACGCCACCCGGGGCCAGAAGGTCGTGAACACCATGATCCTGGTCACCGACGCCTTGTCGGGGGCCGCCGCCATACCGCTCCTGATCGGGGCCGTGGCCAACCCCGTGGTCTTTGGTGCTGCCTTGGCGCTGACCGCGGTTGGCGTGGCCGGGTCAGTCGTCAAGCTGGTGCACGACATCCATCGCGATCGTGAACTGAAGCAGATCCTGAAAGACGAAGACGTGAAGCCGCTAGAGAAAGCGGCGGCCATCTCCTTTCCGATCGCCGAGATTGCCGCCCAGGGTTGCGGCATTCTGGCCTGTTTTCCAGTCATCGGTCCGGCGGTGCGGTGCGCGTTCCTGGCCACCCAGATCGCGGGCATTGCGGCGGGGGGCGCGTCCATGTTGTGGAACAAATACCGCAAGCATAAACTCGCGCAGCAGGCGTCACAAGACGCGAACGTCCCGCCGAGCAACCACCCCTCCGGTAGCGATCAGTAGACCCAGGGCGCATCCCAAGGCCAGGGTGCGAATATCGAAATGCGGCGCCAGCGCGCCCATGACCAGCATGGAGAGCGGCAGGCAGGCCACGCTGATGAGGTTGACCAGACTCATGAGGGTCGGCACGTCTGGGGCTGGCAAGCGCTGTTGGAAGACGGTCATGCTCAAGACGTTGGTGGTCGACAAGAAGTAGCCCAGGAACGCCAGGCAGATGGCTCCGATGCCGAGGGCAGGAGAGGCTGTAAATCCCAGCCATGCCAGGGCCACCCAGATCATTCCGAACGTGATCTGGCGCCCGATCTTTGAGACGTGCCGCGCCGCCATGCTCAGCCCGCCTACGATGGTGCCGCCGCCAAAGCACATCTCGAGCACGGCGAGGGTCGAGATCGTTCCATGGAAGACACCCCTGGCGTAGAGCGGCATGATGACGGTCATGGGCGTCAAGAACAGGTTGCTGGCGAGAAAGCCGGCCAGCAGCACGGCGACGACGCCATCTGCCGCCAGCACCTCACGCGGGGAGCGCAGCGTAGGTTGGTCAGTTGTATCGGATGTCGGATGGAGCCCGCTTTCCATCAGGGCTGCCCCCAGATAGCTCAACCCATTGAACAGGAACAAGCCGGCCAACCCCACGTGGGGGTACAGCAGGGCGGCGATGAGGGGCCCCACCACGGTTCCGATAGAGAAGCAGGACTCCAGGAGGGCGGTCAATCGCTGCACCTGCCCGGCCTCCACCAGGGCCACCGGGGCCGACATCACCGCCGGATTGAACAGCGCAGAGGCCAGATTGGCGACCAAGGAAACCCCGAACAGAACGGCGGCCGGCCATGCGATACGGGACCAGGCCAGGGCCAGCAGCGTGAACACCCCCCCTCGAAAGGCGTCAGTCGACACCAAGGTTCGCACGGTGCCGAGGCGAGACGTCCACCGTCCTGCTGACCAGGCCAGCAGCAGGTGGGGCAGGGCCGACACCCCCAAGAAGGCGGGGATGACCCACGTCGGATACTGTTCGGTGAACATCCACACCAGACCGACGCTCATCATCTTGTCGCAGGTCTGCGACACGAGCTGTCCGATAAACAATCGGACAGAGTTGTTGGTCACGGCGCCGGCTCGGCCAACCGTCGCCGCAATTCAAGTACCTGATCCAGGGCATCGGACAACTCGTCGGCCGGGATCCACTGCAGTTGATAGCAGACCATGCGGTCTTTCTGAACGGTGACACCCCACTGCGGATACCGCATCAGGCCAGCCAGCAAGTCCGGATGGTGTTTCAACAAGGCTGGCGCATCTCCGACCAGCCCGGCGTGTTCGTCGAACTCCTCACCCAACCTGCTGGCCGTTCCTGTTCCAAAGAGTGGACGAGTCCCCTTGCTATAGAGGAAGACGGCAAATTCGAGGTGCGCGCCCGACAACGGCTGTACGGCAAAAGCTGTGACGGGCTCGTCTAACTTGTGGAGATACGAGGTAATGCGATGCAGGCTGATGGTGACGGGCACGTCGCGCCAAGTGGCCTGCAGGGTGAGAACGGCCTGCCTGGATTCCACCCTGTCCGGCCATCCTACGTCCTGGCCGCTTCCCACCCGAAACGAAAACGATGGGTCGCGTGGGTCCTTGGACCAGCCCCACCCCTTTTGTTGAGCCAGCACCTCAAGAGAGCGCAAGCAGCCCATTTTCTGACTAAATTGCCACAACTGGGACCAGACGAGGAGGCCGCCGACCCCCAACAGAGCCAGTAGGCGCACGTGCTCGAGCAGAAAATCCATGGGTCGATAGCTTCACCGGAGAGCCGGAGCCCCCTCTGCGCAGTGGGGGCTGCGGGGTACGTCAACGGCACCCAGGCCGGCCGTCACGGATCAGGTGGTTCCTCGGGCAGAGGCGGACCCAGCCGCTTCTCGATGACGTCTACACGCCGGGTCAGGTCTTCGATGGCTTTCGGTTGCTCCGACTGGCTCTTGATGAGTTGGATGGACTGCAGCACATGCTCCAACATCATTTGGATGGTGTCGGCAAGGTTCGACTGCGATTTGGCAAGATCGCCAACGTTCAGCCGGAACTCTTCCGCGGTACGTTCCAGCTTCTGCGCCGTACGTTCCAGCTTGTCGAAGCGGTTGGCCACAGCCGTGGCCTGCAGCGTAAACTTCTCGTGCAGTAGCGCGACCTGAGAATAGAGGAATTCCATTGGGGGTGACCTCCTTCTTGATTATAGCAGAGTGACGTCCTACAGGATAGCCGGAGCGGGCCGGCGAGGCCATTGCCGTTTCCGGCCCCGACTCGTGAACTTTTTCCGCATCAGCCTTTGGCGAGACGCAGTCCGACCGGGAGCGAGTCGCCCAGCATCTGGACCTGCTCTCGCGCTTCGACCGCCACGGGTTGTAGCACCCGGCGGACCAGGTCTTCATCCACGCTTTCCTGTTGCATACGAGCGGCGACGCGGTGGCGCACGCCATCCTCCAGATCTCGCACCCGATCGCCCGTGCAGCGGGCCATCTGCGCCAGGGCGAACCCGGCCGCGTGTCGGTCGGCCCAGGCGCTTTCGATAAGCGTCTCCACCCACGGCGTCACGGCCCCCGGCGGCAGCGCATAGTGCAGGCTGGCCCCGAAAGGATGCCGGGCGCCCAAGCGGGCCAGTACCCAGAAATCTTGCACCGTGCTGCCCCGCTTCTGGGCTCGCTCCAGCGCCAGCGCACCCAGTTGGGTGCGGTCCGCGACCGGCAGTTTCTCCAGGCTGGCCACCATGCGCCAGATCTCGGCCAGCTCGGCATTGGTCGGATGGGGACGGGTAAACATCTTCAGATGCTTCCGTCCCGGCAAGAGCAGAGGCGACACGTCGGCAAAAAGGCGAGCCTGCTGCTCATCCTTCAATCCCGCCGCGACCCGGCGCCACATGACCCACCACTCCATGCGCACCGGCGTCTCCTTGAACCATTGCAGCCAGTGGGAAAAAACATCCCACAGGCGGTCCATCCGCCACTCGTCCAACGGATATCCGAATCCGGGCCGCATGCAAAAGCCGGCCGCATTGAACCATGCAGCCTCGTATTGATCGGTGCTGCGCCGCCGTTTCCGCACCCGATCCAGGGCCTCCCAGATCTCCCGCAGAATGGGTGTGGGCCACTCTTCCCGACGTAGCTTCAAATGGTCTTCCAGAGTCGATAGAAGATTGCGGGGCTTGACGTCGCCCAGCTTGCTGGGTTTGGTTTGAAAAACCCGGACGACCTGCTCCCGGGCCTGTGCCAACGACTCCCGCCGCACCGGAAGCTCGATGCCTTCCGCCAGCGGTTCCCCCCGCATGTCGAACTGCAATCGCCACTGGCCGGCCCCATCTCGCCGCACGCAGTAGAGCTCCAACGTGCCGATTTCCGACACGCGGGACTGCAACTCGATGGAGGTCTCTCCTTCACCTTTCAAGACCGTGCGCAAAGGGGGCAGGGCGTCTATCGGCTCGTCCGCCCCGAACCGCACCACGTCGCCCGGCCGATCCGCCGTTCGCAGGGCCGAGCACACCACCGGGAAGCTGACCGGTTGGCCGAGCTTCAACACCATCTCCGGCTCGCGCACGGTGGCTTCGTCGCCTTCTCCCATGTCGGCCGACACCAGGCAGATGTTCTGCTCCTCTTCGACTTTCATGTAGTAGGCCCGGCCGGTACCCCCTCCGATACGAACCCCTCGCCCTCGCAACACCAGCCCGAAGTAGGCGGCACCGTGCGCCACCGCTTTGTCCAGCCACGGATTGGGCAGCTCGGTGACGGGCTCGCCTCGCCATCGACCCAGCACGTCCAACAGTCTTTGTCGAACTGCCGGCGGGGTCAGCGCGGCACCATTGAACAGGACTCCGTCGGGCGGTTCCCCGCCGTGCTGGGCGATGAACGCCGCCAGATGGCGAGGCACGGCCGGGTCGGTAACATAGGGCAGGCCCACCTCGGTCAGACCGGCCCGCCGACCCCGCAACGGGAGGTCGGTCTTGTCGGTCTGCGGGAAGAACCCGTCCAGCACCAGGCGGGTCGCATCGTCTCGGGTCAGGGTCGCTTGCAGCATGCCACTCAGCAACCGAGACCCTGTGCCCGGGATTGTCACCGTGAGCTCATGCGGGCCATCCGTCCCCAACAGCCGTTCCTTGGCGGTCCGGCACTCTTGCAGGAGAATGCCCCACTGGCGGGCATCCAAGCGTATCGACGTGCCGTCTTCGCGGGCGGTCATGACGGCTTCGAGGTGATGCGCCAGCGCCAGATCCATGTTGTCGCCGCCCAGCATCAAATGGTCGCCTACCGCGACCCGCACCAGCTTGGGCTTGGGCCGGCCCGGTTTCACCTCGATCATGGTGAAGTCGGTGGTCCCTCCCCCGACGTCGCAAATCAAGACGCGGCGAACGCCTTTCAACTCCTTCGCCCACGTCTTCTCCCGCGAGGCAATCCACGAATAGTAGGCCGCCTGGGGCTCCTCCAGCAGGCGGAATCGTTCCAGACCGGCCTGGTGGGCCGCCGCGACCGTCAACTCCCGGGCGATTTCGTTGAACGATGCGGGCACGGTAATGACCAGGTCCTGCACCTGCAGCGGGTGGCCCATCTCGTGGTTCCACGAGTCTCGCATGTGCGCGAGATAGCGGGCCGAGGCCTCCACCGGAGAGACCTTGCTGACGTCCGCGAGGGCGTCCCAGGGCAGGATGGCCGCCGTGCGTTCGACATAGGGGTGGCAGAGCCACGACTTGGCTGACGACACCAGTCGTCCCGGCACGCGAGCCCCCTGCACGCGGGCGAACTCGCCCACCAGGTAGTCCGGTGTGTCCCACGGTAGCGACAGACTGCCCGGTGGCAGCTCGTGCGCCCCCGGCAGGTACAGGAACGAAGGCAGCACGACCCGAGCCGCCCAGTCCTGTTCCGATATGCGCTGGGTGATGCCGAGGAATTCCGCCGGACCGTTGGCGGTGGTATCGATATACGAGCAGACGCTGTTGGTCGTGCCCAGGTCGATGCCGACGACGTATCGGCTGCCGCCCGAGACGCTCAAGAGACCGGCTCTTTCTCCCTCACGTCAAACTCGAGCTTCCACCGGCCCTCACCTTGGCGCTCGAGACACCAGAGCTCGAGCGTACCGACTTCCGTGACGCGCGACTCCAGTTGCACGGGCACGACCTTGCCGGCGGCCTCGTCCTCGGAATCCAGCGTGGCCTGGATGTTGGTCAGCTCCTGGATGTCGTCCTCCCAGTCCTCCACGACGGTGCCGACGGTGTCCTTGCGGCGGGTCGACGAGGCGAGAAACGGGAAGTGGGCCGGCTCGCCGATGATGAGGCCAAACTCCCGGGCCGGCAGCTTCACCGACGAGCCTTCCTCCATGCCATAGGGCACGACGCACAGCGCCTTGAGCGGCGGCGGCAGCCCGGGCACAGCCGGCGTGGCCGACTCCAATCCGATATAGTAGGTACGCGCCGTGCCGCCCCGAATGCGCAGGCCCTTTCCGTGCCGCACCAGCGCATACTGGGCGGCCCCCCGGGCCACGGCCAGGTCGAGCTCCGGGCCCTCCAGGATGCGAGCCTCGGGCGCGCCGGCTTCTTTCAACCAACTGTTGATGACGTTCGTCACCCGGTGGCGCAGCAGCTCGGTTTTCAATACGCCGCCGTTGAACAGGATGGCAGTCGGATGGACGAAGTTCTGGTCGGGCTTCAGCGCCACACCCAGCCGCTCGAGGGCGCCCAGGTTGAGAGCCAGGAACTTGGCCAGGTGCCGGGTAATGGCGGGGTCGGCCTCGTACGGCAGGCCGATCTCCTGCAAGCCGACCCGGCGGGGCCGCATGGCGTGCTCGTAGATGGCGTTCTCGGGAAAGAAGCCGTCCAGCACGACGGTGCGGATTTCATCCCGGTTGAGCTGGGTGTTGACCGATCCGCCGATGAGGCTGCTCCCTCGTCCGGGGACGACCAGAGGGGACTTATTGTTCTTGCTGGCCCCCATGAGCTGCTCTTTGGCGACCCGGCAGCCCTGCGCCAGGACCTGCATCTGCCACGAGTCCAGGCGGGTGCCCTCGGCTCGCAGCCGCTGGGCTACGGAGGCAGCCAGCGCGAGATCCATGTTGTCGCCGCCCAGCAGGATGTGGTCGCCGACCGCGATACGCTCGAGCTCCAGATCGCCGGACTTGTCCCTCACCGAGATGAGGCTGAAGTCGGTGGTGCCGCCGCCGATGTCGCACACCAGCACGATGTCGCCCGGCTTGACCTGCTTGCGCCACTCATGCTGGCTTTCCAGCCAGGAGTAGAAGGCGGCCTGCGGCTCCTCGAGCAAGATGATGCGGTCGAGACCCGCGTCCTTGGCCGCTTCCACGGTCAGGTCCCGAGCCACCGCATCGAACGAGGCTGGGACGCACAGCACGATGTCCTGATCCTCAAAGCGCGCCTCGTGCTCGGCGTTCCAGGCTTCTTTGAGATGGCTCAGGTAGTGCGCCTCGGCGGCAATGGGCGACAGGCGGGGGACGTCTTCGGGAGCGCCCCACGGCAGGATGTCGTCGCGGCGGTCCATGCCCTCGGTCGAGAGGTACGACTTGGCGGAAGACACCAGGCGCTGGGGCGTCTTGGTGCCCTGGTCGCGGGCGAACTCGCCGACCGCGAACATCGGGTTGTCGTTCCACGGCGTCGCAATGGCGCCCTCGGGCAGCTCGGCGGGGTGGGGAAGGTACAGGAAGGACGGCAAGGTGCGCCGCTTGAGCACCGAGCCCGGGCTGACCACCTGCGGAATCTCGAACGTGTGAAGGGGCGGGTTCTTGTCATCGGTGGCCTCCCGAAGGTCGGCTGAGGCCACGGCACAGTTGGTCGTGCCCAGGTCGATGCCGATGACGTAGGGCGAGTCTGACATTCAAATCTCCACTTCTGCGGGCATGATGATGGAACCATCGGGCCCCGCACTGCGACTGGGCAGGTTGATTTCCGACACCCGCCAGCCGTGATGTTTGAGTGCGCCCTTGAAGGGCGGGTTGCCGCTCACGTTGCCGACCACTCGGATGGTGGCCGGGTCGAAGCCCGGGGCCACCGTGACCTGCGATCCCTCGGCGTCGGCCAGCACGGGCTCGACGGTGAGGTACTCGTTGAGGGCCTTGCGGCAGCCGCCGTGAACGGTGCGGGCCACCGCGCCCACCTGGGCGTCGGGGTAGCCGTCGATCTTCTCCATGAGAAAGTCGAGCAGTCGGCCATCCTTCTGCAGGATGGCCAGCATGGCTGCCGCCGAGGGACCGGACTGGGCGCTGGGCAACTTGCCCTGGCTGGCCTTCAGCTCGGCCATGGTGCGAGCGAACTCGGGATCGACCAGGGTACGCCAGAAGCACTGGATGGCAAGAACGAAACGGTTCATATGGACCTCCCGACCTGCGTCGTGCTGAAATGGTTCCCAGCCCAGCCCAGGGGCTGGTCGGCGGGCCCCGCGGCCGGGCGCTTTATTAGGGTTGCCCGCCTCTTCCCCTGCAGGTGCATCTACACAAACCTTTGTGTTAAAATATGTGTGAAAAGGAGACTGCATGGCAACGAATCTATCCATCGACGACCATCTACTGGCGGAAGCCAAGGCGCTGGGCGGCCACCGAACGAAGCGGGCCACCGTCAACGAAGCCCTCCGCGAATACATCCAGCGAAGAAAACAACTGCGCATTGTGGAGCTTTTTGGCCAGGTCGAGTACGAGTCGGACTACGATTACAAGGCCCACCGGCGGAGAGAATGAGGGTTCTGATCGACACGGCCGTGTGGTCGCTGGCCTTTCGTCGTGCCCGAGTGACCCCTGGACCCGTGGTGCAGGAGCTTCGGCTCCTGATTGAGGAAGGCCGGGCCTCCATCGTGGCTCCAATTCGCCAGGAACTGCTGTCCGGCATCCGCCATCTGCATCAGTATGAGACGCTGAGGAACGCCCTCAGGGCTTTCCCCGACCTGGCGACGGATACGCAGGACTACGAGTTGGGTGCAGACTTCTTCAACCGCTGCCGAGGCAGAGGCATCCAGGGTTCGAATACGGACTTCCTGGTCTGCGCAGTGGCGCATCGTATGGGGACGCCCATCTTTACCACCGACCAGGATTTCGAAAGCTTCGCACAGTGCCTGCCGATCGCCTTGCACCGCCCCCGCAGCAGTCGGTAACCGCGTCTGCTAGGAATCTTCATAAATTTACTCCTGGGCCACTTTCTGTTCAAAGTTACCTGGTAGAGTGTTGTCAAGAGAATCATGGCGGAGGACACAGACGATGGCGATGGGGATCACCAGCGGCACTCGCGTTGACAAGTTCCTGGGCTACATGCAGAGCGTACGATCCGCAGTCGCAGAAGGCCAGCAGGATGTGCACCTCGATCCGGGCCTGTCGCAAAAAGATGAGCTCAAGCTCATCGACAAGGACATCAAGACCATCCAGAAGGCGCCGATCCTGGTGAGTCAGCAGAGAGACAGCGTACAGAATTTGCAGGAGGGCGCTGCCTACCTGAAAGGCGACATGGCGCACGCCGGCCTTCGGGGAGCGTTCGGACCGCCGTCGTACTCTCAGGGTGGACAAGCTCTGGACAACTCGGTCCACACCTCCATGGTGGATGACATCGCTGGATGCTCCACGGCCGGTGGCGTGGCGGCAGCGGGTGGCCTCGCCAGCGCGGGACTCAGCGGTGTCTTCAATTTATTGGACCACCGCAAAGGCGACAAGCTTGATGCGACCATCCAGCGCTGGGAGTCAGCGACGGCCCAGGGCGGGTCCCTCTCGCACTTCTCCTTGGAGGAACAGGACGCCCTCGCTCACGCCTCGTCTCAGGTGGAGTGTCATATCGCGAAGTAGTTCGCTATGTGAGCGAACATCTTCGTCTATTTGGCGGGCGTGATCAGTTGTCGGGACCAGGCGCGCAGGCTGCTGTCCGACCCAGAGCTCCCGGGGTATCGGACGTCGGTGATACGCCAGCTACCGTTGTCGGAGCGGGCCAGTTTGACGGTGACCGCCAGGCGTGGCTTGCCTCCCCGCACATCCACAGCATACACGGGCACGCTGGCCGTCGCGTCGTGCCGGGTGACGGTACCCAGGCGGAAAGCAGCGACCTCGTCTTGCGTATTGAAGAACGGATCCTCGTCGTAGCCTGCCACTTCGGTCTTCGTCTTCTCTGCCCGTTGAAACGTTCGCGTCACCCGTTGAAAGAGCACCGGGTCGAACCGGCTGCGTTCCGCGGCGAACGCCTGGGATGACGGGGTGGGCGGCCTCGCCTGCACCGACTTCAGCCAGTCGGAGTAGAAGGCCGTGACCACCGCCGCGGGTGAGGTCTGTGCCCATGTCGAGGTACTCAGGCAACAGCCGGCGCACAGAAGAAGGATGAGTCGACCCTTGAAGTTCACGGGCCCATCATCCCATGTCCCCGATGCCCGGACAAGAGCCGCCTGGCTACCGCAGCGGTATCTTACGGGCGAACGCTGTCCTGCTTACCGGGACCGGCGACGGTTCTCGGCCATGGCCAGCAAGCTTGCCAGCAGCAAGGCGGGCACCGCGGCGTTCCGGCCGTTCAGCTCGGGAGCGCCGGGCGTTGCCGGGGTCGTGAGGGTGAAGCCGTGGACCACCGGGGGATCGCCCAGGAAATTATCTTTGCCAAATTCCGTCACCATGTGGCAGGCGGGAAAATTGACGGGCAGGGTCAGACACTTGAGGCCGCCGCCCTTAGGGTCAAAGGCACGACCAGAACCGAAAGTTCCGCAATGCTTCCAGAAGACGCAGCCGTTGCAGCCACAGCCGACTGGGGGGTTCTCAAACTGTATTCCGCAGAATTTGAACGGATCAATGCATCCGTTCAAGCAGGCATTGTGATAGATGACAAACTTCTGCTGCGTGTTGATGCCGGCGACCCCACACACGCTAATGACGCAGAACTTCGCCGCACAGGGAGGCGGCGCAAAAAAGAAACCACAAATCTCCAGGGGTTTTGCCCGGGTATAGCACCCAACGTCGCCCGAGGACACGACAATGTTCGGTGCGGCGGAGGCTGGACCCCCCATCCACATGCAAAGGCTGAGCACCACGGCCAGAAACTTGAGCTTCATCGATTTCCCCTCTCGCGGGCGAGATCCCCGAACTGTTCAATTTTTTGTCTGGGCTTGAAATCCTGCCGAGCATGCAGAAGAGAGGCTGGAAGGGCAGCCAGACCATCATCGGCTAGTCCCGGTCGTGCTCCTCCCCTGGCTCCTCCTCCGGCGGGCGGGCCGCCGAGTCGGCCGACTTTTCCCACTCCTCCCGCTCCAGCCGCTCCAGGGGTTTGCGGCCATGCTGCTTCAAGAGCACGTTGGCCTGGTCGAAGGCGCGGTTGAACTCCCCGCGGACGTCGGCCAGCTCCCGCGACAGCGAGTCGACACGGGCCTCCAGGTACGTCCCCGGGCGGCCCTCATACCCGTTGATGTCCCCATAGAGGCTGGCCGCCTTCTCTCGAATGCGCTCCTCGCCCGTGATGGCGCCTCCCTCCTTGGTGGCCACGATCTTCTTGCGAATGTCGTCCATCTTCTCCGCGAGGCTGTGGTACTCGGCACCCGCGGCCGACAGGTCCGTGCGAGCCTGCGTGATGACCGCCACGTCGTACGACATGTCGTCCAACAACCGATACGCCTTCATGGCGGCTGCAAACTGCTGCTTGCGGTCGGCCAGCGTCCAGGGAACCCGGCGGTCGAGCGTCACGTGCAGAGGCGCCGTCAGCACCTGCTCCCCCCGTGTCCAGCGAACCGTGTAGGTCCCCGGCAGCACCCGGGGGCCCTGGCTAGCCTCGAAAGCAGCGGTCGCCGCCGGCGGCACGTGCGGCGGCTTCAACCGCATCGACCAGGTGACCCGCCCCAGGCCCCGCCGGCTGTTGGCGGGGAGCGTATCGATGACATGCCCATCGGCATCCAGGATGTCGATCTTCATCCGTCCGTAGATGTGCCGCTTCGCCTGGTAGTAGGTGATGACGGCGTCCGATGGTTCGGCAGGCCCCCGATACGTCGCACTGCCCTCTCCCCAGCCGCCCCAGGCATCAATACGTTGTTGCGTGGGGCGGCCTGGCACGAAGGCCGCCTCTTTCGAAAGCACGCTGGAGAGGTGGCGGAGCGGGGCGATGTCATCGACGATCCAGATGCCTCGCCCGTGGGTCGCGATGACCAGGTCCGACGTCCGCGGCTGGATCACCAGGTCCCGGACCGGAACGTTCGGCATGTCCCCACCCTTGAACTGGGCCCAGTGCTGTCCGCTGTCGAGGGAGACCCACAGCCCCAGTTCGGTACCCAGGAACAGGAGGTCTGGGTCGACCGTATCCTCCTGGATCACGTGCGCCCACCCGCGAACCCCAGCCGTGGAGAGACGCTGCCACGAATGCCCTTCATCCCGGGTTCGATAGACGTAAGGCGTCATGTCGCCAAAGGTGTGGCGGTCGAAGCATGCAAAGGCTGTCCGGGCATCGTATCGACTGGCCTGCACCCAGCTCACCCAGCCTCGAGGGCCGGGGACGTTCTGCACGACGTTCGTCCAGCTCTTCCCCCCATGGTGGGTGACCTGCAGGTTGCCGTCGTCCGTCCCCACCCAGATGGTCTGGTCGTCCTTCGGAGACTCGCTGATGCTGTAGATGGTGGTGTGCATCTCGGCGGCCGAATTGTCGACCGTTACCCCGCCCGACTCTTCCTGCTTCTGCTTTTGCGGGTCGTTGGTGGTGAGGTCGGGCGAGATGCGGTCCCAGGTCTGCCCGTGGTCTTTTGACCGGAACAGGTACTGGGCCCCCATGTAGACCGTCCCGGGGTGGTTCGGCGACAACGAGATGGGCGTATTCCAATTGAACCGCAGCTTGCCCTCGCCGTAGCGGGGCTGAGGCTTGATGGGGCGGACCTCGTGGGTGAAGCGGTTGACCCGTCCCACGTCGCCGCCTTGCGATTCGGTATAGACATATCGAAAGTCGGACGGATCGGGAAAGGTCCAGAAGCCATCCCCGCCATAGAGGTTTTCCCAGCGGTTGTTGGTGACGCCCCCCGGGTACGACGAGTCGCCGATCCAGTCGCTGTTGTCCTGCAGACCGCCATAGACGTGGTAGGGGTCGGCGTCGTCGACGCTGACGTGGTAGAACTGCGAGATGGGTAGATTGTCGGCCTTCCACCATGTCGTGCCGCCCTCGGTAGAATACCACAGGCCGCCGTCGTTGCCGGCGATGACGTGGCGGGTGTTCTCCGGGTCGATCCAGACGTCGTGGAAGTCGGCGTGCGCATGTTGTCCGACCTCACTGAAGCTTTTCCCGCCGTCGGTCGACAGGATGAGCGTCAGGTCCGTCTTGTAGAGCCGGTTTTCGTCTTTCGGATCGACGATGAGGTTGGCGAAGTAGAAGGGCCGCCACACCATCCACTGGCTTTTGTCCTCGGCCTTCCAGGTCTGGCCGCCGTCGTCCGAGCGATAGAGGGCAGAATCGGGCGACTCGATCAGCGCGTAGACGACCTGCGGGTTGGAGGGCGCAATCGATACGGCCACTCGTCCCCAGGGTTTGGGCGGGAGCCCCCCCCCGGTCAAATCGGTCCAGGTCCGGCCCCCGTCCGTCGTATGGTACAGCCCGCTGCCGCTGGGTGCGGTCGGACCGTCGCCCCCCGAGCGGAAGGTCCAGCCGCGGCGGCGGAAGTCCCATAAACCGGCGAAGAGCACGTCGGGGTTCCGGGGATCCATGGCGATGTCGGATGCGCCGGTTGACAGGTTCGATCCTTTCAACACCAAGGACCAGGTCTTGCCGCCGTCCGTCGTCTTGTAGATGCCTCGGTCGGGACTATCGCTCCACAGCTTGCCCGGCACGGCGACATAGACAGTGTTGCCATGCCGAGGGTCGACTTTGATGCGGGCGACACGCTCGGAAGTCGGCAGCCCCATGTTCGTCCAGGTATCGCCGCCATCTGTCGACTTGTAGACGCCGTCGCCGATCGATACACTGTTGCGAGTCCACGCTTCGCCTGTTCCCACCCACAGGGTCTTGGGGTTCGAAGGATCCAACGCGATGGCTCCGATGGATTGGGTTCCGGCCTTGTCGAAGACCGGCTGGTAGGTGGTGCCGCCGTTCAGAGACTTCCACACCCCGCCGCTGGCGGCCCCGACGTAAATGACCAGTTTGCCGTCTTGATGGACGGCCGTCAAACACGTCACCCGTCCGCTCATGGTCGCCGATCCGATATTACGGGCGCCCAATCCAGAGATGGTGTCCGCATCAAACGGTGCCGCCCACACGGGTGTCGAAAGCAGAACCATCAGGAGGAGGTATCGGATCATTTCGGCAGGCTGAACAGGGCGTCGTCCAGCTTCGGGTTGACGTCCACGTCGTCGACCGTCATGTGGGTGCGATCCTGGCTGCCTTTCTGGCCAGCCTCCACCGCGAAGGGAAAGTAGACGCCGTTCCTGGCCTCGTAGTCGCCGAACCACACTTCCGACTCCTGCAAAGTGCCCCGCACGAGGTTCTGGGTATCCATCTTGATCTCCAGTCCGGAAGCGGTATCGAAATAGTAGATCCGCGCGTTGCCGTCTTTCAGGGTCAGCTTGACCTTCCAGCAATCGGTGCCCTCCACGTCGTCATGCCCCAGCAGCTCGGCCGTGTGGCCCTTGGCCTGGTAGTCGACCAGCGGGCCGTCGATGTCCGCATCTTCCCGCAGGTTCTTGAGGTCGTCTTCGGACACCAGGTCGGGCGTCTTGCGCCCTTCGAACGGCGACACCTTCCATCCGGTATGGCCGTCGTACGCCGTGATTTCCACGAAGCCCTGGATGTGGGTCTCGTGGCGGACTTTGTCGGGTCGCTCATTGAGATCGACGAAACTGACCTTGTTGGCGTTACTGCCCACGCGCCCCTTGACGCGGAGTGAGTGGATGGCCCGCAACTTGTCCAGCCCGCCGTGGGCCTGGATGTTGCGTGCAATGACGTCGTCGACCGTCTCGGCGTGGAGGGCTGCCGTTAAAGCGAGGAGCAACACGAACGTCTTCATGGCATCGGTTCCTTCGCCGGTCTCCGTGGCC
>DASYBA010000850.1:0-1599 GCA_036501005.1 Candidatus Xenobia bacterium
AGACGTTCCACTGGACGCCGAGGCCGGGTGCTTTCGCGAGTGGATGACCGTCCGTTTGCGCAGCGCTTGGACGGTCGGGGGACACACCTGGCCGGCCGGCGCCCTGCTGGCCACCCGCTTCGACGACTTCATGGCGGGACAGCGACACTTCGTCATGGTGTATCAGCCCCAGCCCAACACCTCGCTGGCCCACTACGAGTGGACCCGCCATCACCTCATCCTCAACGTACTGCAGGATGTCAAGAGCACGCTCTCGGTATTGACCCCGAGCGCCGGAGACTGGCACCGCGAGCCTTTCGAAGGGGCCCCCAAGTTCGCTACCGCCTCGGTCGAGGCCGTCGATGATCAAGTATCGGATGACTATTTCATGCAGGTCACCGGCTTCCTCTCGCCGCCCACCCTGTACTACGGCCAGATCGGTCGCCAGCCCGAGAAGCTGAAGCAGTCACCGGCCTTTTTCGATGCCTCCGGCCTGGAGGTCAGCCAGCATTTCGCAACCTCCCGAGACGGGACTCGCATCCCCTACTTCCAAGTCGCCCCACGGGGCCTGAAGCTGGACGGCTCCCACCCTACCCTGCTCAATGGTTATGGTGGTTTCGAGATCTCCGAGGTCCCCTTCTACAGCGGCGCCATAGGCAGTGCATGGTTGAGCTGGGGCGGCGTATACGTGCTGGCCAACATCCGCGGCGGCGGGGAATACGGCCCGAAGTGGCACGAGGCGGCGCTCCAACAGAACCGGCCCCGCGCCTACGAAGACTTTGCGGCCGTCGCCGAAGACCTGGTAGCGCGACACGTCACCAGCCCCGCACGTCTGGGCTGCTTCGGCGGCAGCAACGGCGGTCTGCTGATGGGCAACATGATCACCACCTATCCGCAGCTTTTTGGCGCCATCGTCTGTCAGGTGCCGCTTCTCGACATGAAGCGCTACACGCATCTGCTGGCGGGTGCCTCGTGGATGGCCGAATATGGCGATCCCGACAAGCCGGATCAATGGGCGTTCATTCGCACGTTCTCGCCCTACCAGAACGTATCGAAAGACGCCAAGTATCCGCCCGTCCTCTTCATGACGTCGACCCGAGACGATCGCGTGCACCCTGGGCACGCCCGCAAGATGGCGGCCAAGATGCTCGATATGGGGTACCCCGTGTTGTATTACGAGAACACCGAGGGCGGCCACGGCGGGGCGGCCGACAACCAGCAGCGCGCCCACATGTGGGCTCTCGCCTACACGTTCCTGCGGCAGAAGCTGGCTCCATGACAACCGCCGGTGTCTCTACGCCCGCTTTCGTCCGAGGAGGACTATCCGCACCAGCCGTGACGGCCCTGCTGGGTGGGGTTGGGAGACGGCGTTGGCCGATCCGACCGGCTAAATGAATCGGACTCCCAAAGCCGTCATGGTCGGTTGGTAGTGCTAAGCCGTCGGTTTTCCCCACGAGGGTCGTGAGTTCGAGTCTTGCCTGGCCCGAGCGAAGTAAACGCATGACGAATAAATGTTCCGGCGTTTTCTTGGTCTCCCCCAGGACCCGAATCCGGCCGAAAAAGGCCCTCCCGGACCCAGATCGACCATCTATCATAATCCAAGCCAAGTCAATTTAACCA
>DASYBA010000851.1:0-6100 GCA_036501005.1 Candidatus Xenobia bacterium
TTGAGGCCCGTGAAACCGTTCGCTTTCCGCCAGCAGCACCAGCACGGCCCCGACCGTCACCAGCACAATCCAGCCGAGGTGAGCGTGCATGACCTGATAGGCCACCAGGGGACCCCTATTGGTTCCCATGACCAGCAACATGATGATGCGGCAGAGGTTGGCCCCCCACATCAAAAAGATGGCTCCGGGCACCATCCAGAGGGCCTGGCCGAGGGTGGAGTCCTGCCGCCGAATCCATAGGTAGGCCAGCACGAAAAAGCCCATCAGGGCCATGCCCTCCCACCCGGAGCAGTCCGGTGTGAGTTGCGCCTGGAACCGGTCGCTGCCCAGGCTGAAGGTGGCGCGGTCGGCGACCGGGTCCAGCCAGGCGCCGAGCAGCCCATAGGCCGAGTACCAGGTGGCAGCCGTCAGGAAGTGCACCCACGACGTCACCGTCTGCGAAGCCATCCACAAGCTCATCCAGCCGGCCAGAATGGTGCCGCCCACCCAACGCGCGTGCCGACCGAAAATCTTTTTCCACTTGCCGACCGGAACGAGGGCCGCGAGCCACGTGCCGGCGAGCAGTGCCAGGACGGGCAGCCACAAAAGAAAGTCGAAGATCGCCAGTTCCGAGGTTCCGCTAAAGTCCAGCACGCCGGCCGCCAGGGCGAGCACCGCCCCCAGGTGGACGGCCAGGACGACCGGCGAGCCTTTCTGGTAATGAGCGCCCGGCAGTCGATCCGCCAGCACGTACCGTAACAGCACGAGGTACGCCGAGAGGGTCAAGAGAAGGGCGACGCTGGCAAGCCACGGATTGCCGATGTGGTGCGAGTACCGGGGGGCTGTCAAGAACAGGAGCTCCACCGTGGCTAGCACCATGAACGCCATCCAACGGCGCGCGGTAGAGCTCAGCCGGCCGGGTGGGTGGCTCGACCGAGAGGGGGATTCCTTCTCTGCGTCTTCTTGGGCGCGCCGTTCGACGCCCTGTTCAACCAGCGTGCTCAGGGTTCGGCCTCACTCCGCTCGGCGACCAATGCCAGCATGCCCAGCAACAGCGCCCCCGGCAGCAGCGCCGTGCGGGCGTCGATTTCGGGCAAGGCCACCCCGTGCCGATTCAACTCCACCGCGGCCTCCTGATAGCCGGGCGGCAACGGCGTCGCGGCGGGACGGATGCCGACGGGCCCGCGGGGTGGAATGAAGCCGTCATAGGCCTGCACCGGCGCCGCCGACGATACGATAGCGGGCCCGCCTCCCTGCAGGGGAGCCGACCAGACCGCGGGGGCACCGGCGAGGCAGAAAGCGAGGCCCAGCGCGTATAGCGTCCTTCTCAATATCGTTTCCTGCAATGCGGACGGCAACTTCAACCTGCGCTGGGATAACCCTCTGCTTACCGGTGCTGGCCCGTGCTGAGGATCTCGACATGCTGCCGCAGGACGTGGACGGCCTTCTGTCGCCATCCCAGGGGCGTCTCCGCCCAGTCGTCCTGCGACTGCGATTGCACGGCCATCGTCCTGGGCCCCCGGGCGGTCATCTTGGTGACTTCGATACGGTCGTCGATCAGGCAGGTGGCCGCTTGCGGGCCGGTCGGGTGAAAGGAGCGAATGGTCACCTTTTCCTGCACCGCCAACGCGTTGCGAAACAACAAACGCAAACGGTCTGCATCGCCATCTGGGTTCATGCGCTGCCCGGTCGGGGTAAAAACCTGACAATCTGCGCTGCGAATGGACAGCATGCCGCGGGCAAAGTGCAGGCTGGCCGCGTCTGCCTCCCGCGCATACTCCTTCTCAATGGCGCTTCGGCCCTCGCTGGGGGAGGCCCAGGCGCCGGCGGCCAACACGACCAGCAGCAAGAGCAGCGGGTACTTCACCGGGGCCTCGCGGAACGTTCGGGCATGGGCGCGAAGATCCCGGTCTTGGCTGGATGGATCGCCGGAGGCAACGCAAAGGTTCCCGGGGAGCTGCTGGCCGCCGGAACGGTCGACGGCAGGGTGAACAGGCCGGTCGCGCCCGGACTGGGTTTGATCGCGGGGGGCAAGGTCAAGAAGCCCGGCGAACCGCTGCTGTGCGGCTCTGCTGTTGGCTTCGCGAACACTTCCTTCAGGTCGGGAGGAACCTCCAGCCGGGTGTTGGCATCGTGTATCGGATACGAGATGCGTGCCTGGCTATGCAGTTGGTGGAGGACCGCCGGGCTGCCGGCCGCGACCAGGACGCGGTCGACCCCGCCGCGGAGGTCTGGCCAGGCGGAGCGAACCCCCCGGAAATTGAGGATGACGAGCCCCCCGCCGATCGGAATGGGGCGGGCGACCCCCTCATGCCCCGTCAGCCGTGAGTAGGCGGCGTTCACCCCCCCCGACCCAAAGCGCTCCTCCAGGTCGTCCAGGGTCAGCCAGCCCAGATGGCTCTGGAAACCGTTCCAGGCCCGCCGACGATTCCATCGGGCGGAGGCCGCTGCAAACCGGGTTCCCTGGTGCAAGGCGGCCAGCACCTGCTGGGCCTGTTCCACGTTGTCGACCGCCATGGCGTCCACCTCAAAGAGGCTCAGCTCGTTCTTGAACTCCGCGTAGATGGCCTGGCGCCTGGAGGTGGGAATGGGGTCCAGCACCAGATGGCGCAGCAGCAGCACGGATGCCAGATGGTGAGCCCGCACCAGGCGGTGGTTGGGATCGTCGATGCCCTCCACCGCCGCCTTGAGTTCATCGACGTCGGTTCGATCGAGGCTGATCTTCCGCTTCCTGGCCTCCTGGTCGATCAACTCATCTTCGACCAGGGCGAGGACGATGCGATCGCCGGCGGCGGCATCGAGGGCCTGCTCGGTGTCTCGCACGCTGATGGGGTGGCCGTTGACGATGGCGACGCTCTCGGCCGGCCCCTCCGCGTGCGAGACGGTGGCGGCAGCCGGGGGCGGCGGAGGAACGACCCGCGCCAGGTGGTTTCGCCGGCCCCACCCGTAGGCGAACACGCTGGCCACCAGCAGGAGGTAGAGCCAGGCGAGGAGGCGCAACCGCCGATCGCGTCGGCGCAGCTCCAGGGCGAACTCATAGGGCAAGGATCCCGTGGTCATGGGCCGAGGGGATTCCTGTGGTGGGCCTGGAGTCCTTCAGCATGGCAGGAGTTGTGAACGCCCGCAGGAATGTCCGAACCGCTTTGAGGGAAGGGTCGTGATTGCTGAATCCGAGATCCGCTTCCGGGTCCTGGCCATGTTGTACCTGATCCTGGTACTGTGTTGTGCGGCCTATGCCTGCGGGCGCCGCCCCTGGGATACTCGCGGCGCGGTGGCGGCGCCGTCGGCCACACCGTATCCCGAAGCCGTCGTGAACGGAGAACTCATCTCGCAAGACGAGCTGGTCGCCGCGCTCAATGCCCACGGCGGCTCGGCCGAATTGCAGCGCCTCATGGAGCAGCATCTGATCCTGCAGGAAGCCGACAAGGAGAAGATCAACCTCAACGACCCGGCCTCCATGCTGGCTCTCGAGGCGGTGTCGAAGTCGACGAGCGACGCGGTGTCCTACCGGGCTCTCGAAGAGGAGACTCGCGCTCGGCTGTTGTTGCGCAAGATGCTCTTGAAGGAGGTTTCCGACGAGGTCAAGGACCAGACCTGGAAGCGCTTTCAGGCCGACCTGGTGCAGTATGAGGTTTACACTGCCGGGGTCGAGGCCCGCCGGGACGTGCGGAGCGAAGCGTGCAAGGTCGGTTTCCTCACTCGGGCCGGCATCGCCAGCTACTGGGGCCAGAGTGTGGCAGACGCCGTCGTGCGATTGCGACCGGGCCGCCAGGCGACGACGCCCCCCCTGGCCACCACTCAGGGCATGGCCGTTTTTGCCGTCGGCCGGGTCTTGACCAGCTACGAAGATCTGAAGACTTCCGTCGAGGACATCCTGGTGGCTCAGACCGAGGGGGCCTACATGTACCACTTGACGCGAGCCGCCGTCGTCTCGTATCCATTGGCGGACGCCTTGGCGGGCATCCGATCCGCAGTGCCGGCCGCGCCGGCGGGCCAGGAGACCCCGGTGTTTGCCCCGCCGCCCGCCCCGGTCGCGGGGCAGAAACCCGAGGTCTTCGCATCGCCGCCGCCGATGCCGGCCGGACAGGAGCGGGTCATTTTTGCGCCGCCCCCGCAGGCGATTCCGGGGCGTCGTTCGCCCATCTTCGCACCTCCCCCCGGCATTCCCGTGCAGGAAACGCCCGGTGTCTTTGTCTCTCCGCCACCGGCAGAGCACGACAAGACCGGTGTCTTTGCGCCCCTGCCGAAGGCCCTCCGGCATGACGGCGACGGCGTCTTTGCCAAGCCCCTCCCCTCGGCGGTGAAATGACCTCGCGACGCGCCGCGTGGGCCGTGGGCTTGATGCTCCTGCTCGCCGGCACAGCCCGGGCCGGCATGACCTCGCGGCAGGCGATCGAGAGGGCGTATGCGACGCAAGCAGAAGCCGCCAGCCTCAGGTTCGTCCCGGGCATGCTCTCCATCCGGACGCCGGACTTCCAGGCGTTTGACCCCGACGGCCATGCGGTGGATCTGGCCGGCGAGCGGCAGCAGTACCAGCGCCTCTTGGAGCAGGCGGTGCAGGTCACCGATGCAGTCCACGTGCTCGCCTTCCGACCGATGGGGGCCGAGCGGGCTTTCTGCCAGGCGCAGGAAACCCTGGACCTCGTCCAACTGACCGATTGTACGCCGGTGTTGCAACGGTTCACCGCCTTGTCGGTAGACGAATGGGTGTTGACGCCTCGAGGCTGGAAGCTGCGAAGATCCCGGGTGCTCAACCAGACCTTGACGAAACCGGGTGGGCCTCCGCCCCAGATCAAACCGTGACGCTACCGCCCCCGGGCGGTCGCGACTGGCGGTTCCACATGCTGGCAGCCGCCTATCTGGTGCTGGTCGTGGCGGTCGGTGTGTACGTCTGGGGCCGCCGGCCGGGCCCCGCGGCGCCAGCCTCGGCCACGACCGTAGCCCCCTCGGCAGATCCCCCGGTGGCGACGGTCAACGGAGAGCCCATCAGCCGGAGCATGCTGGAGACGGCTCTGGACGACTACGAGGGGCAGCGCATCACCCGCCGCCTGATCCGCGAGACCGCCATTCTGCAGGATGCCGTCAAGGAGAACGTGACCTTGGACGATGCCGATTCGCGCGCCCGTCTGGAGGTGCTCACCCACCAGATCCCGGATGGCAGCCAGTTGGCGCTACTCGACCGCAGCCTGAGGGCCCGCATGCTCTTGCGAAAATTAGTCCTCAAACGGGTTTCCGACGGTGAACTGCGCCACTGGTACGAGGCCTTCAAGGACGAGTTGACCCGCTATGAGGTGTATGACATCCTGGCCCAGTCGGCAGCCCACGCTCGTGTCATTGCGGGAGCCCTGAAGGATACGCCGTTCGAGGAGGTCGCAGCCCGTTTTTCACGCGACCTCCAGAGCCGTCCGCAGGGCGGCCGGTGCGGTTTCCTCAGCTTGAGCGAGGTGGAGGAAGCGTTCGGCGGAGCCGCCCGCCAGGACGTCCTGCAGCTCTCGCCCGGCCGGGTCGTCGGACCCATCGCCTGCCCCGCCGGGGTTCTTTTTCTCAAAGTCGGCCGGGTTCACTCGACCTATGGCGACCTCAAGCCGGACATCGAGAACCTGGTGGTGGATGCTCGTGCCCAAGCCCTCGCCTACACCCTGGTGGCGCACGCCCAGGTGACCTGGACGGGCCGCGGCGGCAGCGTGGCCAACCTGCCTGCAGCCACTCCCGAGTCGGGCGCCGTGTTCGCCCCGGTGCCGTCGGCCGTCAAAGCCCCGCCATCCATCTTTGCGCCACCCCCCAAAGTGAAGGTGGACCGGAATCACAACGTCTTTGCCCCGCCCCGCTAGATGCCAGGCACCTGGGGCTTGATGCCGAGCTGGTAGACTTCCCTTTTATGCGTGAAGACGACCTTGGGGGCCAGCATGGTCGGCAAGGCCAGGCCGCGCAGGGCCTCCCAGGCGTCTGTCGCCAGCTTCCCATCCAGCTCTATCGCTTTATACTCGCCGCTGCCCCCGGCTGCTTTGGTCAGGTCGATACGTGGCGTCCACTTGGCTTCCAGGTGGTCCGTGTCTTTGCCGTGTGCCGTGCCCATCAGGTGTTTCACATACAGCGTGCAGTGGGTCGGCACGAACAGCCT
>DASYBA010000852.1:0-4567 GCA_036501005.1 Candidatus Xenobia bacterium
GAGCGCGGCGCGATTCTGGAGGAGCTGCAGAAGTCGGAGATCCAGGACAATCGCCTGGGCCAGGTCATCGGGCCGTACCGCCTCGCCCGCCGGCTCGGCTCCGGGGGCATGGCGACGGTATACGCGGCCTTTCCCAACGACGTTTTCGGCGACCCGGACAAGCAGAACCAGAACATGGTGGCCCTCAAGCTGGTCTTGCAGGAAGTCGCCAAGGAAGAGGACTTTCGCCGGCGCTTCATGCGAGAGGTGGAGATCAGTCGCCGCCTGGACCATCCGAACATCGTCCACACCATCGACTGGGGAGAACATCTAGGAGAGCTCTATCTGGCCATGGAGCTGGTCGATGGCGACACCCTCCGCGCCCTGGTGGGAGGCAAGATGGTGCCCCCCATGGAGGCCATGAGCTATCTGGTGCCCCTCTTCGAGGCGGTGGACTACGCGCACCGCCAAGGCGTCGTGCACCGAGACCTGAAGCCTGACAACGTCATGGTTTCCCGCCTGCGCACCCTGAAGGTCATGGACTTCGGCCTGGCCAAGCGGCACGACGTCTCCCGTTTGACCCGCATCACCAAGACCGGCACCGCGCTGGGTACCCCGGGGTACATGGCCCCGGAGCAGATCATGGGCAAGGAGAACCTGGGCCCCCAGGTGGATCAGTACGCGCTCGGCGTCATGGCCTACGAGTTTCTGACGGGGGGCCTCCCCTACCACGCCGAAGACCCTATCGCCCTGATGTTCAAGCAGTGCTCAGATCCGCCCCCCAGCCTGCGACAATTTGAGCCCCGCCTTGCCAAGGCCTTGGACAGGGCCGTGTTGAAGATGCTCTCCATCGAGCCCGTGGATCGCTATCCAGACGTTCTCTCGGGGCTACAGGCGATGCAAGAGGCATTGGGCATGCAACTGAGCGGCGTTCACAAGATTCACGACTGGCAGACCTTGGGCATGCGACGGAGCGGAGGCGAGCATGACTAGACGCGCTCGACCAGCTCGGCGATATCGCCACTGGGTCTGGCTGACGCTACTGTGGTGGGCGCTGTCGGCTCTGCCCGGCCAGGCCGGCGGCTTCGACCCGGAGCAGATGCTCCGTCTGCCGCACCGCACCCTGAGACTTCATTTCAAGACCTGGCCTCCCAACGCGGAGGTCTTCCTGCTCGACGGCCAAGGCGGCAGCACCAAGGTGGGCGAAGCCGACGACGGGGTCATGGACACCAACATCAACGTGTCCATCGTCCCGGAACCCCTCAACCTGCAGGTGACCCGCGACGGATATAAAGCCGAGGCGTTGACCATACCGCCGGGCGAGCAGCGCGAGGGGCAGGCCATCCCGCGGACTGTCAACCTGCACGCCTACAATCCGCTCGTCGACCTCATCACCTGGGTCAAGTACCATCCCCTCATCACCACCCTGGTCCTGGTGGCCCTGGCCGCCTTTTCGACCCTCTATGCCGGCCCCAAGCTGCGCCGGTTGCGCCTCCGTCTCAAGCGAGCCGCCCACCTGGAGAACCTCATTGCCTCCGACGAGGAGCGCGACCATTTGAGTGGCAAGAAGCTGGGTACCTACCGCGTGTGCGGACGCATCGCCGAGGGCGGCATGGCATTCGTTTACCGGGCCGTGCCGGATGACACGCTGGCTCCCTCCGAGAGCGTGGCCATCAAGGTGATGAAGCCGGAGCTGTTCTCGGACGGCGAGGTCAAGGAGCGCTTCCGCCGCGAGGTGCTCATCCTGCGCAAGCTGAATCACCCGCTGGTGGCCCGCATTCTGGACTGGGGGGAACAGAAAAAGCTCCTCTACATGGTCACCGAGCTGGTGCGGGGAGAGACCCTGCGGGGCAAGATTCCCGACAGCGGCATGTCGCCCGCCGAGGCCATGAAGCTGATGGCGCCGGTGTTCGAGGCGGTCAGCCACCTGCACTCCAAGGGGGTCGTCCATCGCAACCTGAAGCCGGAAAACATCCTGGTCCAGAATAACGGCAAGATCAAGGTCATTGACTTCGGCCTCGCCCGCGGCATTGGTTCTTCCCGCCTGACGGGCAACGGGGTGGTGCTGGGAACGCCGGCCTACATGGCGCCGGAACAGGTCAAGGGCGAAGAATCCGACCCTCGCACCGATCAGTATGCCCTGGGCATCCTGATGTACGAGCTCCTGACCGGCAAGAAGCCCTTCCGGGCCAACAACAAGATGACCATCATGCACATGCAGGTCACCGACAAACCGGCCACCATGAGCGAGGTCAAGGAAGGCATTCCTGCGGGCATGGACGCCGTGGTGCAGCGCATGCTGGCCAAAGACCCGAAGGAACGCTATCCCACCGTGGAAGACGCGTGGAAGGACATCACTCGTTCGGCCGGCGGCGGCTCCGGCGCCAAGGTCGGCGCCACCGCCTAGGAGCTTTTAACAAAGCTGTCAATTCGTTAACAACATGTGTCTGTTTTGTGTCCGGGAGGGCCTCTATACTCTGACCGTCAGAGAGTACAGAGAGGATGGTCCCACGGATCCATGCAAACCCAGTCACTTTGTCTCGCTTCCGGTCTGCCCCTCAACGTCATCCAGCGCCGCCTGGCCGGTCTGCCGGTGCAGTCCCAGAGCCTGCCGGCCGACACGTTTGTCAAGACCAGCGCCGGATCGCAGGGCATCGATCCCACCGAGTTGGACACGTCGGTTCGACCCCAGGACAACTTTGACGAATTCGCCGTCGGCGGCTACCTGAAGACGCACGACATCCCCTCGGACAAGCCGGCGTGGGGGGTCCTCCAGCAAATGGCAGAGACCAACCAGGACACGCTGCACACCATCCTCGACAAGCTGCCGGCGGGCGCACCTGGTTCGAACGATCAGAAGCTGCACGACTTCTACCAGAGCGGCATGGACCAGGCGGCCATCGAGAAGGCTGGACTGACGCCCCTGAACGGCGAGTTTGCCCGCCTGGATGCGGTGCAGACCCCGCAGGACCTGCAAGACGAATTTGCCCACCTGCAGACGGCGGGACTGGCCGGGCCCTTCGGCTTCGGCTCCACGCAGGATGCCAAGAACCCTACCCAGGTCATCGGCGAGGCCGGCCAGGGCGGGCTGGGCATGCCCAATCGGGATTACTATCTCAACGCCGACAAAGCGTCGGTGCGAACCGCCTACCTGGCGCACGTCGAAAAGATGCTGACCCTGGCCGGAGACGACCCGGCCAAGGCAAAGCAGGAAGCGCAGACCATCATGGGCATCGAGACCCGCCTGGCGCAGGCCTCTTCCAGCCCGACCGATCTCCGCGACCCGAGCAAGACCTACCACATCATGGACCGCAAGGCGTTGGCTGACATGACGCCCAATTTCGACTGGAATGGGTTTTTTGGCCAGGTGGGTCGCCCCGACATCCAGTCCATCAACGTGCCGACCCCGGGGTTCTTCAAGGCGTTCGACGGCATGCTGAAAGACACCTCGGTCAGTGACTGGAAGACGTACCTGCGCTGGCAGATGCTGAACCAGACCGCGGCCTACCTGCCCAAGAGGTTCGACGACGAGAACTTCGCTTTCAAGGGCACGGTGCTGACGGGCGTGACCGAGCCGGCCCCGCGCTGGCAGCGAGTCGTCCGCAGCACCGACGGCGTCCTGGGGGACGCCCTGGGGCAGAAGTTCGTGGCCGAGAAGTTCCCGCCGGAGGCCAAGGCGCAGGCCAAGCAGATGATCGAGAACATTCTCGATGCGGCCCGGGCCAAGATCAAGACCGGCTGGATGAGCGATCCGACCAAGAAAGCGGCCATCGACAAAGTCGACCACCTGCAGATCAAGGTCGGTTATCCCGACCACTGGCAAGACTATTCGAAACTGGATGTCAAGCCGGACTCCTACACCGGCAACATGCTGCGATCCTGGCAGTTCGGCAGTTCGCTGGATCTGGCCAAGATCGGCCAGCCGGTGGATCGCACCGAGTGGGGCATGACGCCCGCGACCGTGAACGCGTACTACAACGCCCAGCAAAATGAGATCGTGTTCCCGGCCGGCATCCTGCAACCACCGCTCTTCGACCCCAAGGCCGACGCCGCCAGCAACTACGGGGCCATCGGTTCCGTCATCGGCCACGAGTTGACGCACGGGTTCGACGACGAGGGCTCGCAATACGACTCGACCGGCCAGCTCCGCAACTGGTGGACGCCGGCCGACAAGGCGACCTACGACAAGAAGGCCGATGGCGTGGCCCAACAGTTCAGCAAGTTCATCTTCGACGGCCAGTCGGAGAACGGCAAGCTGGTCGAAGGCGAAGCCATCGCTGACCTGGGTGGCCTGGAGCTGGCATGGTCGGCCTACCAGACGGCCGAGGCCCAGAACCCCTCCAAGATCAAGGACAGCTTCACGCCCGACCAGCGGTTCTGGGTCTCGCACGCGATGTGCTGGGCGACCAACATGCGACCCCAATACGCCCACCTCATCCTCAGCACCGACCCGCATCCCCTCGATCAGTTCCGGGTGATCGGGCCCGCCCAGGACATGGACGAGTTCTACCAGGCCTTCAACGTGCAGCCCGGCGACGGCATGTATCTCGCCCCGGACCAACGCAACCACCTGTGGAACTCCTGACGG
>DASYBA010000853.1:0-3260 GCA_036501005.1 Candidatus Xenobia bacterium
TCGCACTCTGGTTGGTGCAGAAATCCGAATCGTCGTTTGAGCCCAGGGACGACATCTGGCCCATGGCGCTGCCGTCGTCGTCGCCGCCGCCACCGCCGGCGCCGCCCATTCCACTTAGTGCCTGCATTTCCCTTGGCCTCCTGTATCTCTTTGCTCCGCTTTCAGTATAGCAGGCCAGGCGGGGGGAAATTCGCAAAAAACGTTGCCGATGTTGCCGTATGATGTCCATTTTGTAAAAAGTTTACGATTCGGACATCCCTGGGTAACAATCTAGACTACGAAGAGACTATTGGCGGCCACGGCCGGATCATGGCGTGCGAGGTCGTCGGGCGAGATTTCCGCCGCGGTAACGACCAGGTTGGCCAGCAGGCCGGCCCCTGGATTGAAGGGTCGGGGACGGGCACGAGTTGAGCTGTGGCCGTCGACGATCCGCCCAAAGATATCGGCGGCCTCTTCGAGCAGCGCCTCGGCCTGGTCCAGAGCCGACTCGTTGCGAAGCTCAAGCGCCACGCGGAGGGCCTCCACGGCCCGATCGATGGTCTGATGGGCCGCATGCATGGCGTCGCGCTGGGTGGTCAGCTCGGTGCTCAACTTCATGGTCTGGACATCTCGTTGCACCGACTCATTCTGCGCCGCCAGCCGGGCGACCTCGCGCTCGGCCTCGGAGGCGTCGAGCGTCCCGTCCGATACGCACGCCTGGACGGCAAGCCACACTCGGCGAGTGTTCGGCGGCAACCGGCGTCCGGCCCGCGCCCGGGGCCGTTGCAGGCCCTCGGACCCATGCACCACGTCCAACACGTGCTGCTCCTCCGCCGGCGGACCCCAACGGCGAGCGCGAAAAGCCGCCATCGGATCCGGCGACGCGGCGGCCGTTCGTGGCGCCCCCGACGATGCAGTCTCGTGCCACGCCTGCCAGGCCTGAGCCAGTTGGCGGCACGCGGCCTGCAGGTCCGTCTCCCATTGATCCAGGAAGTGGCGTCGATCGTCCGCGGTGGCCGAAGCCCACTGCTCCTCCAGCACGAACTGGAAGTCTCGGGCCAAGGTGGCGATGGACTCGGCTGACTCCCCGGCATCCGACCCCAGACCGAAGTTCTCGGCGTCTTGCGCGGTGCGCGCATCGAAGGTCGCCAGGTGCCCCATGGCCAGGTAGGCGAACGCCGGATCGGCTTGCCCACGCCGCAAAAGACTGGCATGGAAAAAGGCCCGGTTGGCGTCGGGAAATGGGGTCGGGCCTCGCTCCTGGGCCGCCGCGATCCAAGCCCGGCGCTGTGCCTCCAGCGCGGCCAGGGCGCTGCGGAAGGCTTGGGCTGAGGAGGGTTCTAGACACGCCTGGACAGCCTGGTCTACCAGGGCGACCTGGTCCGCGTCCACCTCCGGGTTGTCTCTCGTTCGCTCCAGAAAGCGCTCTCGGCTGGTTTGCAGGCGCGCTAATAGCCCTGGGGGGACGGCCTCTGAGGCCTCCCCCAGGGCCTGCAAAAGTTCAGGAACCGCTGCCGTCTCCTCCGCCGCCTTGGCTCTCGTTGGTGCAGAAGTCGGTGGCGTTGGCGCCCATCTGCTTGATCTTGCTGAGGGCATCGCCGTCCTGGCTGCCGCCGCCGCCAGACGGGCTGGCTCCGCTCGCTCCGCCAATTCCTTGCATTTCTCTTGAGCCTCCTTCGTTTGTCCGAATTTCAGTATAGCAGGCCTGATCTCGAGAAGTTCGCAAAAGGCCTGTTCCGATGTTGTCAATTCATGTCCTTTTTGTTAAGAATTTGCGCTAAGCACGGTCGACCGGCCTTGCTAAAATCGCCATGTCGTGTTATTTTGGTTGTGTGACCAATAAATATACTGACCTGCTGGATCGGTGGATGGCCCAGGGCTGGCCTGCCTCGGTGGGCGCAAGGTTGCTGCAAAAGTACGCCGAGCCGCATCGACACTACCACACCGGGCACCACCTCCGGTCCATGTGCCGCCTCCTGGACCTCGATCTGCAGGCGCAGTCGGCGTGGGACGCCCTCTCCTCGACCGACCGGCCGGCCCTGTGGCTGGCCCTCTGGTACCACGACCGGGAATACGAGCCAAAGTCGAAGGTCAACGAGCTGACCTCGGCCCTGCAGTTCCTGGGCGACTGTCCGGAGCTGGGCGTGTCGGAGGCCGTGCGGCTGCGCGTGGTCGAGCTGATCCTCTTGAGCACGTCGCACCGGCCGGGGTCCGGGGACGTCCTGGCCCAGCTCTTCTGCGACCTCGACTTGTCCATCCTGGGGGCACCCTGGGACGAATACCAGGCCTACGCGACCGCCATTCGGCGGGAGTACGCTCACGTCGAGACGGAGGCCTTCGCCTTCGGCCGACGGCGGGTGCTGGAGGTCTTTCTGGGAAGGCCCAGGCTCTACCACTGCCTGACGGAGCTGGAGGGATCCGCGCGAGCCAATCTGCGCCGGGAGATTGACCGGCTGGACCCCAGCTCATCTGGACACTTGCCTTGGCCGGCCCCCATGCGGCAGGCTGCCCCGCTCATCGCCATTCTGCTGCTGCTGGTGGTCTCCACCGTTCTGCCCGGTGGCGCCGCCTTCTCTCTCACCGTGAGCTTGTCGGTGCTGGCCTTGGTGGGCGTGGCGCATCGCTGCAACCGCACCCTGTTGCACACCGTGAACGCTCGGGTCCAGCGGGCCGAGGTGCTGGTCCCCGACCTGCCCCGGCGCATGGCCCTCTGGGACGCTCTCGGCATGCTGTACCTGGACAACCAGTTCGAAGATGAGCTCGTCGCAGCGGAGCTTCGCAGCACGGGGTATACGGCCGAGGAGATTCGCCAGGCATGCCTTCAAGAGGTCGGCCCAGTGCTCTACCTGAACCTGTGCGACCTGTTCGGCGAATGGGCCGGCTTCGACCCCGACTGGCTCCGCACCAAGATCCTCTGGCACGTGTACCGGCCGCGGTCTCCGCGCATGCGCCGAATCGAAGGCTGGTGGAGCACAATGATGGTCCGCCCGCAATTGGAGCGCGTCCTCGCGTTGCTGTAGGATTGTGACGGCTGGCGTGTAAAGCGCAAGCGTGACGGCCACTACCATTGTCTCCCGCAGCCCCGACGAGACTCGTCGACTGGGCACCTTTCTGGGCCGCTTGCTCGGCCCCGGCGATTTCGTCGCGCTGGAAGGCGACCTGGGCGCAGGCAAGACCTTGATGGTGCAAGCCATCGCGGCAGAGCTCGGGTACGACAAGGGCGTGCGCAGCCCGACCTTCATGTTGCTACATCACTATGCAACCCCGATCGCCACCGTCCA
>DASYBA010000854.1:0-8126 GCA_036501005.1 Candidatus Xenobia bacterium
GGGTGGGACCTGAACGTGGAGCGCTACGTCGTGCTCAAGGGCCTCATCAACTCCATGGACCCCAGCGCCATGGCCAACGCGGTCAAGGAGAAACGGTTCCTGGCCGACCTGCGCGATCCGAACATCGTCGACATCGTGAACTTCGTCACCCATGAGGGCGCCCAGTACATCGTGATGGAGTTCATCAACGGGGTCACGCTCAAGGACATTCGCAAGCAGCACGGCCCCCTGCCGGTACAGGAAGCCGTCGCCTACACCATGGGCGTGCTGCCAGCCTTTGAGTTCCTGCATTCCAAGAAGATCGTCTATTGCGATTTCAAGATCGAGAACGCCATGGTGCAGAAGGACCGGCTCCGGCTCATCGACCTGGGGGGCGCTCGCCGCATCGACGATATCGATTCGGACATGTTCTTGACCGTCGGTTATAGCGCTCCAGAGGCCGAGAAGGAAGTCTCGTACAGCTCCGATTTGTACACCGTGGGCCGCACGCTGGCCGTCCTGCTCATGGACTTCGACTTCCGCGGCCAGCACCGGCATTCGCTGCCGACCCCCCAGGACGTGCCCATCTTTGCGGAGTTCGAGTCGCTGTATCGGTTTCTGTTGCGATCGACCGCGCAGGACCCGGACGATCGCTTTCAGAGCGCACCGGAAATGCAGGCGCAGCTCGAGGGCGTGTTGCGGGAGATCGTGGCCATCCAGTCGGGCAGCCCCCGGCCCGCCGAAAGCACGTGTTTCGGCTTGGACGTGGTGGCGGCCAACGGCGTCGTGAACCACCACTCGCTGCCCGTCCTCCGTATCGATCGACAGGATCCCGCCCGAGCCGTGGTGGAGTCGGCGCTGGTGTTGAACGACCCGCATCGGCAGAAGCAGTTGCTGGAGCGCGCCCAGCGCCAGTATCCCCACTCGACCGAAGCGCCCTTGCGCCTGGCCAACTGCTGTATCGATCTGGAGCAGTTCGGCGACGCGCAGTTGCTGCTCGACACCCTGGCCAAGGACGACCCCTTCGATTGGCGAGTCGTCTGGTTCCGCGGTCGCTCGCTCTTGGCCCAGAAGAAGCACAAGGACTGCTACCCGTTCTTCGACGCCGTGTACTCTGAGTTGCCCGGCGAGCTGGCCCCCAAGCTGGCCGTCGGCATTGTGGCCGAGCTGACCGGCAACTGGGAGCAGGCCTCTCGTCTTTACGACATGGTGTCCCGCGTCGACCCGGGCTATACGACGGCATCGTTCGGGCTGGCCCGCTGCCTCGCCGTGCAGAACGACCGCACCGCGGCCGTAGAAGCCTTCGCTCGGGTGCCCCCCATGTCCATCGCCTTCGTGCCGGCCCAACTGCAGCAGGTGCGAACCCTGATCCAGTCGCATCCGCACCCACCGAGCCGGGACGACCTGGCCAAGGCGGCCCAGACCCTCGAGAACATCAAGATCGCCGGCTTCGAACGGTCCCGCCTGGAGGCCGACCTGCTGCTGGAGGCCGCCCGCCTGCTCGAGGCCGGCAAAATCCAGGGCGATGAACGAATCAAGCTGCTGGGACAGCCGCTCAACGACGTCCCCCGGCTCCGTGCAAAAGCCGAGGCGGCGCTGCGGCAGTGCGCCAAGTTCGTCGACGACCGGTCGCTGTTGCTGATGCTCGTAGACGAGGCCAATGCCGTGCGGCCCCGAACCCTGTTCTGATGGGAGAGACGCCATGAAGTGTCCGAAGTGTGGGTATGAGGGGGCCGAAGGTACCTTCTGCGAATCCTGCGGCGAGCAACTGGCGGCAGCCGCCAGCGCCACGGCGACCGCGGTCGCCATCGCGGCCGTGCCGGATCCGGTGACGCGGGTCGTGCCGCTGCACTGCGCCTGCGGCGCCGGGCCCGATAAAATCGACACGCACAACGTCTGCACCATCTGCGGCGAGATTATCACCCCGCCCAACCCGCGTGACCACCTGCAGATCCGCCTGGATGCCCGCCGCGGGGCCGTCAGCGACCTGGGTCACAAGCACTGGAGAAATGAGGACAGCGTCGCCCTGGTGGACGAGAGTATTGGCGGGGAGTTCGCCACCGTGGCGGTCGTCAGCGATGGCGTGTCGAGTTCCGAAAGCCCCGACGAGGCCTCCGAGACGGCCTGTCGAACGGTCGCACCGGCCCTGCTGGAGGGTTTGCGGGGCGGCGCCTCGGATCTGGACGCTCTCATGCGCAAAGCTATTTTTGCGGCCCAGGATGCCGTCGTGGCCCTCCCCTACGCGGGCAAGAAGGAACCGCCCGAGGCGACGCTATTGATCATCCTCGTGTGGCGTGGGCAGGCTACCATCGGGTGGCTCGGCGACAGCCGGGCGTACGGCGTGAGGCGGCAGGATGGGATGGTCGACATGCTGACGGAGGACCACTCCTGGGTCAACGACGTGGTCAACGCCGGCGAGTTGACCCTCGACGAGGCCTTGGAAGACCGGCGGGCCCACGCCGTGACCCAATCCCTGGGACGCCTGCCCAGCGGGGAGACCCTCGAGCCTTCGGTGAAGACGGTGCCCCTCGATGGCTTCAGCCTGCTCCTGGGCTGCACCGATGGGTTCTGGAACTACGCGCACCCCCGCCAGGATGCCCCACCCCAGCCGCTTATCGATCTCATGAAGGCCGCTCCGGTGGGCCAGGAAGCGGTCGCTATCGCCCAACGCTGTGTCGATTTTGCCAACCAGCACGGCGGCCATGACAACATCACCGTGGCCGTGCTGACAGTAGGAAAGGAAGCTGCCCATGTCTGAGACCCCAGCCATCACCCTGTCCCTCGATGTCAACGAGTTTCTCAACGACGGTGCCGACCGTATCGATCTGGCCTTCACGGTCAACGCCCACGGCTTCTCCGCAGGCGGCGCCCATGAGAAGGTGGTGGTCGCCGTCATCGACTGCTCGGGATCGATGGGCGAGCAGGGCGGGCAGAAGATCAACGCCGCCCGCCAGGCCTGCCTCAAGCTGATCGACATGCTGAGCCCGTCTATGTACTTCTCCGTCGTGGGCTTCTCGGATGGGGCATCCAGCATCGTCGAGTTGTGCGAGGCCAACCTCAGCAACAAGACCCGGGCCAAAGGCCTGGTGCAGAACCTGAAAGCCCGGGGCACCACCGAGATGTCGGCCGGCCTGTGGCAGGCGCTCCGAGAATTCCTCAAGCGGCCCAACGCCGATGGCACCTGCATCTTCCTGACCGACGGGGCGAACAACCCCGACGACAACCCCAAACTGGAGACCGTGCTGCAGAAGTGTGTCGAACAGCGGCAGGCCGGCAAGGTGTTCCAGGTCCAGTGCCGAGGCGTCGGCACCGGATGGAAGGTCGACCAGTTGCGTCGCATCGCGGACATGACCCTGGGAGGCCCGCCCCAACCCGTGTTCGACGCAGCCGCCCTGGAGCAGGACTTCGCCAGTTGCCTGCAGTCAGCCATGAGCACGACCCTGAGCGACGTACGGGTCAACCTGTGGGTGCCCCAGAACGTCCAGGTGGTCGAGCTCAAGCAGATCACACCCAGCCTGGTCAAGTTGGATGGGAGCGAGACGCTGGGGCCCGACGGTCAGACTCGCATCTATTCGACAGGGTCGTGGGAAAATGAGTCTCGCGAGTTCTACGGGGCCCTCAAACTGGCCCCGCGACCGGTTGGCAAGAAAGTCGCGGCCGGCCGCATCGGGCTGTCGTATCGATATGGCGGACCCGAAGTCAGCACGGACCTGCAGATGATCACCGTCCAGTGGACCGACAACCAGTCGCTTTCCGCTCGCATTCCGTCCGGGGTCGCCAAGGCCACTGGCCAGGTGGAGCTGGCCGCCAGCATCCAGGAAGGCATCAAGGCTTACGAAGCGGGTGACCTCGACGTCGCGACCGAGCGTCTCGGACGGGCCGTCAAGCTGGCCCACGATACCGGCCACGAAGAAATGACCACCCGCCTGCGGGGCATGGTCGAAATCGTCAATCCGGAAGAGGGCACGGTTCGAGTCAAGAAAGCCAGCAAGGAAGTGCTCATGGACCTGGATGCGGCTTCCACCCGCACGGTCCGGGCGAAGAAGTGAGGCAGCATGGCCATCTATACCTGTCCTGACGACCCAACCCACAAGTCCAGCGACGCCCACGTCTGTACCATTTGCGGGGCCCTGATAGAAGACTCCGGGCCCGTTACGGTGCCGAAGTCGGGCACCCCAACCATCGTTCCCAAAGCCTCCGGGGCCACCTGCCCGAACTGTGGCGTGCCTCGCCGATCGGGCATGCTGTTCTGCGAGAACTGCGGGGTCGACTTTGCAACCGGCAGCCTGGATGTGCCCGACGCAGCGCCGGCCCCGACCCCCACGCCTGCGCCGGTTCCCGTCGCGGCTGCGCCCGCCGCGGCCCCCGCACCGGTCGACTTCGCCGCACCGTCGACCGCGGTGCTGTCGACAGCCCGGCCCACCAACCTCCTCCCCCATACCATCGCCACCCCCACGCTCGAAGCGGTCGTCAGCATCGATACGTCCGATCGGGAGCGCCCAGACGACGCCACCGTGCCGGCCGACCAGCACGAACGCATCTATCTCCTGGACGGCGATCGGCTGCTCATCGGCCGCGGCTCCAGCAGCATCCACCCGCAGATCGTGCTGCGAGACGACGGCGGCGTGTCCCGGGGCCACGCCGAGCTGATTCGCCAGCGTGATGGCAACTACGCGGTGCGAGATCTAGGTTCGGCCAACGGCACCCTGGTGAACGGCCAGAACCTGGACGACCAGCAGCTTCGCCCGCTAGGCGAGGGCGACAAGATTTCGATAGGGTTCTGGCACCTGATTACGCTGCGGTCCTGCCACTAGGGTTCGCCCCGGGGACGCCCGTGGGCGATGCGGTCCTCCATGGCCCGGATGTTTTCGAGGGCCGCGCTGGCCAGGGTGGCGACCAGCGACGCCACGGCTAGATCGTCCTCCTCAGGGGTGGGCTGGAAGACCAGGAAACATGCCACCGTCACATCTTCCACCAGAATGGGGGCGCATATGCCCACGGTGCTGTCGCCTTCCTGCAGCACAAAGGTCTCTCCGGCCTGCCGAACCTTGTCGATAGACGGCAAATCCTCGGTGCCTCGGACGCGCCGCAGACGAGACCCCACAAAGACCGAGCACGACGTGCCTCGCAACAGCGTCGTGCCCACCTCGTGCACGGTGTCCCACAGCCGGTCGGCGTCCAGTGCCCCGCTCAGCCGACGGGCCAGCGGCAACAAGGCCCACAGGGGGTGAGCCATGGCCGGGGCCGGGGGGACCTGCACAATGGCCCCTGCTGAGTCCCCTGCCAGCATTTGGCCGATCTCGGTGCGGGCTTGCTCGGTCTGTTGAGCCTCCTGTGGGGCGGCCTCCACGCTTCGCACCAGGGCCTCTCGAGTTCGATGCGGGTGGCCGCGCAGGGCGGCCAGGAAAGCCGCCTCCCGCCACGCGTGCCCCGGTGCGTTGCCCTGCGCGAGGGCTCGGCGCACCAGTCGACGAGCGCGCCGCAACCAGAGGTCGCCCTCTGCCCTCTGACCGGCCGGCAACTCCAAGGCCGCCAGGCGCCAGCAAGTCGAGGCCTGACCCCAGGCTTCCGCCTCTTCGAAACGCAGCGCCGCCTCGTGGTAGTGGCGGTTCTGGTGGAGCGCAACGCCCAGTGCGTACGCTCGCTCGTGATCTTGCATGCCGGTAGCCTTGGCGTCTTTCGGCAGTGGCTCCTGTGAGCTAGCGGGTTTTGGCGTGACGGGCGGAGAGCGCTTCCTTGACTGGAGCGTGTTCGTCGTTGTGCAGGCTCATGAGCGTCGCCGACAGCGCAATGGCGCCGTGGGGAACCCCGGCCTGCTCAATCGTCTCCAGCGCCTTCTCGACCTGTGGCTCGCTGGCCGGCTTCTGGTTGGCCGGGCTCAAGAGCGCCGCCAGTTTCTCGACCGCGTCCACCTCCGGTTTCGATAGACCTAGCAGGTCCGCGATGTGTTGAATCTCGACCAGCGCCGCCGGGTTCGGACTGCCGTGCACGAAGCCCATGACGCAGATATCGACAAACAGGCTGTGTTTCAAGCGGGTATGGCCCAGGTGCTTGATGGTGTGCTCCAGGTCGTGGGGCGGCGTGTTGCTGGCAGCCATCACCCGCCCGCGGGCATCCGGGCCCAGCACGTATCGCATGCACAGCTCCCGAATCACCATCAACTCTTCCGACGTCAGGCCGCCATGCGACGCCATGGCCGCCACCACCACCATGTAGTCGGCCCGTTCCGACTCGTTGTAGTCTGTCAGATGCATCGTGGCGGTCGCCATGCTTAGCCCTCCCAAAAAAGATGCGGCGGACTTCTGGGCTCCACGTACAGTTCCCTCCCCGCTCCAGGTTGCGGGGCGCGGCCCCGCGTGCTAGACTCGAACCATGGAACAAAGAATGCGTTCAGTCGGCCGGCGCGGCCCGAACCCCCGGCCATCATGGGAGCAGGTCGACGGATTCCTTCGCCTCTGCGTGGAGAGTCGCAAGACGCCCCGGTTGGTTCCCCGGGGGGTCGTTCGTTTCACGAGTTTCGAGGAGGCCGATAGATGGATGCGGGAACAGGTGCTGAAGACCCTGACAGAGAGTACTCCCGTCCCCCCACCCTCCAGGACTTGAAGCAGATTGCCACCTATTTGAACGAAGAGGGCTGCCGCTACGCAGTCCTGGGTGGGATGGCCGTCATTCAGCACGGCTTCACTCGTGCGACCATGGATATCGACATCATGGTCGACCCGGCGGTAGACAACATGGTCAAAGTCATCAAAGCTCTGGGTAGACTGCCCGATCACGCTGCTCTCGAACTGACCCCGGAGGAAATCCAGGACTACACGGTCATCCGCGTCAACGACGAGGTCACCGTGGATCTCCTCGCCAGTGCCTGCGGACTGACCCTGGCCGAGGCCACCAAGCGCGGCTGGGTGGTAACCGTTGACCTGGGGGGAGTGCCCATCCCGTACCTCACACCTGAGGGTATCATCGCCACCAAGAACACCTATCGACCCAAGGACAGAATCGACGTCGAATTCCTTCAAGGCCTGTTGTGAACCAGACTGGATTCCAAGGCCTGGCAGAAGTCGGTGCGGAAGCGCTCCACATTGAATGCCTGGGCGTGTTGTCGAATATGTTCCTCCGACCATCTCATGCTTTCGAACCGAAGCACCGCATCGCGTAGCGAATCGACCGTCTGCTGTCGATACAACACCCCGGTCGTCCCGTCCCGCACCGTCTCCAGCACGCCTCCCGCCCCGAACGCAATCACGGGCGTGCCGCAGGCTTGCGCCTCGACCACCACGATGCCGAAGTCTTCCAGGGCGGCAAACACGAACGCCCTCGCCCGCCGTAACCAACCCCGCAAGGCCTTGCGATCCACCTGGCCCTCAAAGCGCACGTTCGGGCCCGCGCCCCGCCGGATGCGCGCCATGTCCGGCCCGTCCCCCAACACCACCAGTTGGCGGTCGGGCATGGCGGTAAACGCCTCGACGATCAAGTCGATCTTCTTGTACGGCACCATGCGAGAGCACGTCACGTACAGCCCTTCCCGAGCCTCGCCCGGGGTGAACCAGTCCACATCGACCGGCGGATGGATGACCTGCGCTTCCCGCCCATAGCACTTGCGGATCCGCCGGGCGATAAAAGCCGAGTTGCACAAGTACGTATCGACTCGCGGCCCCGTCCCCGCATCCCACAGCCGCATGTAGTGCAGCAAGCCACGCGCCAGCCAGCTCTTCAAGCCTTGTTCCAGCCCTGACTCCCGCAGGTACTGCGCCTGCAAATCCCAGGCGTACCGCATGGGCGAATGGACATAGGACACGTGCAACGTATCGGGACCGGTCAGGACGCCCTTGCACACCGCGTAACTGGAGGAAATCACCAGGTCGTACCCGCTAAAATCCCACTGCTCGACCGCCAGCGGCATCAACGGCAGGTACGACCGATACGACTGCCGGGCGCGAGGCAAGCCCTGCAGAAACGAGGTCTGCACGGGCTTGTCGTGAATCACCTGACGATGGGTCCGAGGGAGAAAGTCGACCAGGGAGAAGACGTCTGCCTGCGGGACAATGTGGAGGATCTCCTCCAGCACCTTTTCCGCCCCCCCTGCCACGACCAGCCAGTCGTGGACGACTGCGACGCGCTTGCCGGTCAACTCGCCCATGCGGGCT
>DASYBA010000855.1:0-2687 GCA_036501005.1 Candidatus Xenobia bacterium
CTGCGGAAGCTGGGCCAGATGGCTGATCTTGGCCGAGAGAAAGAGAGAGGCCGAGGCGTTCGGACACGCCGCCACGCAGGCGCCGCAGCCAATACACGCGGCGGCGTCCATGGCCGTCTCGGCCCGGTCCTTGCCGACCGGCAGAGAGTTCGCTTCCGGCGCCGACCCTGCATGGATGCTGATGTAGCCGCCGGACTGGATGATGCGGTCGAAGGCGCTGCGGTTGACGACCAGGTCCTTGATGACGGGAAAGGCCGCGGCCCGGAACGGCTCGACGGTGATGGTGCCGGCGTCCTTCAACTCCCGCATGCGCAGCTCGCAGGTCGTGCACCCTGCCTTGGGGCCGTGGGCGACCCCGTTGATGACCACGCCGCAGGTGCCGCAGATGCCTTCCCGGCAGTCGCTGTCGAAGGCTATCGGATCCTGCCCCTGTTTAATCAGCTCTTCGTTGAGGGTGTCGAGCATCTCGAGAAATGACATGTCGAGGGAAATGTTGGGCACCTGGTAGCCCACCATCTTGCCGGGGTCCTTGGGCCCGGACTGGCGCCACACCTGCAGGTTGACGGTCATGGTCTCTTGACTCACAGGGAATTCCTCACTTATAGCTGCGCTGTGCGATATGCACGTTGTCAAAGGTCAGCGGTTCGACATGGACCTTCGGCTCGGACACCTTGCCGGTATACTCCCATGCCGCCACGTGGCAGAACTTGTCGTCGTCTCGTTTCGCCTCGCCCTCCGGCGTCTGGTACTCCTCACGGAAGTGGCCGCCGCACGACTCTTCCCGCCGCAGGGCGTCGACCGCCAGCAGTTCGCCGAGTTCGAGGTAGTCGGCGACCCGGCCGGCATACTCCAGCGATTTGTTGAGATCGCTCTCGCTGCCCGGAACCGATACGTTCTCCCAGAACTCCTTACGGAGGTCCCGAACCTCGTGGATGGCCTTCTTCAGGCTCTGCTCGGTGCGGCCCATGCCGACGTCGTCCCACATCACCCGTCCCAGTTGCCAGTGGAACTCCCGGACGGTCTTCTTGCCCTTGATGTCGAGCAGTTTCTTGACATCCTTCTGGACGCCCGCGACGGCCTCTTTGAAGGCCTCGTGGTCGGTGGTGACCTTGTCAAGCTTGTTGGACGCCAGGTAGTGGCCGATGGTATAAGGGATGACGAAGTAGCCGTCGGCCAACCCCTGCATGAGCGCACTGGCCCCTAACCGGTTGGCGCCGTGGTCGGAGAAGTTCGCTTCGCCGATCACGTGCAAGCCGGGGATGCTGCTCATCAGGTTGTAGTCCACCCACAGCCCGCCCATGGTGTAGTGCGGCGCCGGATAGATGGCCATGGGCGTGTGGTACGGATTCTGGTCGGTGATCTCGTGATACATGTCGAACAGGTTGCTATACCGTTCCTTGACCACGGCTTCACCCAATCGATTGATGGCATCGCGGAAGTCGAGATACACGGCCCGGCCCGTCGCTCCGACCCCCAGTCCGTCGTCGCACGCCTTCTTGGCGGCCCGGCTGGCGATGTCGCGAGGCACGAGGTTGCCGAAGGCCGGGTAGCGGCGCTCGAGGAAGTAGTCGCGCTCGTCGTCGGGAATCTGCTCGGGCGCCCGGCTGTCCTTGGCTTTCTTCGGCACCCACACCCGACCGTCGTTGCGCAGCGACTCGCTCATCAGAGTCAGCTTCGATTGATGCGACCCGGCCTGCGGAATGCACGTCGGATGGATCTGCGTGTAGCACGGATTGGCGAAGTAGGCGCCCTTCTTGTGGCAACGCCAGATGGCCGTGGCGTTCGAATTCACCGCGTTGGTCGACAGATAGTAGACGGTCGAATAGCCCCCGGTGGCCAGGATGACGGCGTCGGCCGCGTAGCTTTCGATCTGGCCGTCGATCAGGTTGCGCACGACGATGCCGCGGGCCTTGCCATCCACCAGCACCAGATCGAGCATTTCCCGGCGCTCGAAGATCTTCACGGTGCCGTCGTGCACCTGGCGCATGAGCGACTGGTAGGCGCCCAGCAGCAACTGTTGCCCGGTTTGCCCCCGAGCGTAGAAGGTGCGAGACACCTGGGCGCCGCCGAAGGAGCGATTCGACAGCACGCCACCATACTCCCGGGCGAACGGTACGCCCTGCGCCACGCACTGGTCGATGATGTGGACCGACAACTCGGCCAATCGATAGACGTTGGCTTCGCGGGAGCGGAAGTCGCCGCCTTTGACCGTGTCGTAGAAGAGGCGATACACGCTGTCGCCGTCGTTCTGGTAGTTCTTGGCGGCGTTGATGCCGCCCTGGGCGGCCACGCTGTGGGCCCGGCGAGGACTGTCCTGGATGCAAAAGTTGAGCACGTTGTAGCCCAGCTCGCCCAGGGTGGCGGCGGCTGACCCGCCGGCCAGGCCGGTGCCGACGACGATCAGGGTCATCTTCCGCTTGTTGGCCGGATTGACCAGCTTCATTTCAAACTTGTGGCGTTCCCACAGGCTTTCGACCGGCCCGCTGGGCACGTGGCCGTCGAGCGGCGGCGTATCGACCGCCGCCGGCTCTTCAACTGTCAGGGTCATGGAACAATCCCTCCGGCCGCTGCGCTGGTGGGGGCAGCGGCTGCGTGAATGTAAATGGGGAGAATCAGGAAACCAACCGCCAGGAGGGCGCCGACCGCCAGACTGGCACTGAACATGACCGGGCTCCATTTGCGGTTGT
>DASYBA010000856.1:0-5460 GCA_036501005.1 Candidatus Xenobia bacterium
TCGCACCAGGAAATAATCAGCGGCGTTCGAGGCAAAGTGCATGCTGGAATCAAAACTGCCCGACGGCAGCATGTAGTACTCGGTTCGAACCCCCTGCCCATCGAGCTTGGGAAACAGCACGTCCTGCGCGACGGTTCGACAGTACGTGCGCAGGGCCGGCGAAGCCCACGGAGCTCGGCCTGCGCCAATCAACAGGTCCCAGTACTCCGCCCGCCACCAGCCGTCACCCGCCACCAGAGGCCGCGATTCGAACTCGTGCAGATCCATGACCAGGCTGGGCTGGAAGTTGTTGTAGAGCGCCACCGCTGTGCGGGCCTCCGAGGTCGATAGGCGCAGGTAGTCCCGGTTGATGTCGAGCTCCTCATCATTGTCACGACCCAGACTGCCCCACCAGCCATCATTGCCGTCGGCCTCGGCCTGGGCTTTCTCCGCCCCCTCCGGATTCAAGCAGGGCACGACGAGGAATTCGCATTGCCGATACATGCCCGCCTTGTCGCCTTGATCCGACACGATGTCGCGAATCAGCGTCAGTGCGGATTCCGTGGCCGCGGGTTCGTTGCCATGCACCCGAGCCAGGATCATGACCTTGAGCTCGGGCGACGGCGGCGTCAACCGCACGGCCCAGATGGGCTTGTGTTCAATACTGGACTGGCCGGCCGACTGTACCGACACCTTCCAACTGCCCCTGGAAGAGAGTCCATGCAAGAACTCCGCCAGTTGCGCCATGGTGGTGAAATGGCCCGTCGTCTCCCACGGGGTGACGGGCGCGGCCACCACCGGCCGACCCAGCCATACCAGCGCCAGCAGAACCAGGAACGCCCGCCTTACCATGTGAGACCCAGACCCTCCTCGCCAATCCCGGCCAGCGCCACCGGGCAATGCCCCTGGGGTGGTTTCAACCCGAGTACGACCTGCACCATCGCGTCGACACTCCATCGCGTACAGTTGTAGCCCGTCACCAGCGCAGCCCGTTCCGGCAACTGGTGCGCCACGTAGGGGCTCGCCAGCAACAAGACGATCAACGGCGTGCCGTCCAGCCGGCGGGCCAGCTCCAAGTGCTGGGGCTGCAACCCGCTGCGGGCGTAGAGGCCCAGCACCACGGCGTCCCGGCCCGTGGCCCTGGCCACCAGGTCGTCCAGCGGCAGCCGTTCATCGCTGCCCGCAAATGCCACGACCTCGGCCTCGGGTCGATATCGATTGAAGCTCGCCTGCAGATGGGGGAAGGGCGTCAGATCGCCGAGCGGCGAGTGGGGCAGGCTGGACGGCGTCAGCACCAGGACATTCGACGACGCGGCGAGCGGGAGCAACCCCGGATTCCGCAGCACGGTGATCGAAGCCTCTGCTGCCTTCCGCACGACGTCCATGTCGGCCGACGACGATGCCGCACCGTCGTGGGGTTTGCCTGCGCCCCGCTTGCGCTTCAACGCTACCACCCGGCGGAAGGCGTCGTCGAGCCGCGCCTTCGGTAGACGGCCCTCTTCGATGGCGAGACACACCGTCGCCACGCACTCCTCCTGCACGTCCTGCGGCCCCAGGGCCAGGATCATGTCGGCACCCGCCGCCAGACTCTGCACCGCCGCCTCGCCCATGCCGAAGTTGTCGGCAATGGCTTTCATCAACAAGGAATCGCTATAGATGACCCCGTCGAACTTCATCTTTTCCCGCAAGAGACCGGTCAGGATCGGACCGGACAACGTGGCGGGGAGGCCCGGCGTGGCATCCAGTGTCGGATACACGATGTGGGCTGTCATGACCCCGTCGACGCCCGCCTCGATGGCCGCCCGAAACGGCCACAGCTCTTCTCGTTCCAACTGCTCGACCGGGCGGTCCACCCTGGGGAGCGCCTCGTGCGAGTCCAGATGGGTATCGCCGTGGCCGGGAAAGTGTTTGGCACAGGCCGAAATGCCGCCATCCTGGTAGCCTCGCACCGCCGCCGCACCGAAGCGCGCCACCCGTCCCGGCGACTGTCCGAACGAGCGCACGCCGATAATCGGGTTGGCGGGGTTCGAATTGATGTCGATACACGGGGCGAAGTCGACGTTGAACCCGGCGCTGCGCAGTTCCCGGGCCGACGCCTGGCACACCTGATAGGTCAGATCTTCCGAGCCAGTGGCCGACAAGGCCATGTTGCCACAGCCCGTGGCGGAATCTTCGAACGCCAGCCGATTGACCAGCCCGCCTTCCTGGTCGACCGCCACCAAAAGGGGCGTGCCCGACAGCTTTTGCAGGTCGGCGCACAGACGCGCCACCTGCCCTCGAGACTGCACGTTCTTGGCAAACAGGATGACCCCGCCCCAGGCGTGTTCCCGGATGCGGGACTCTGTGTCGCCCGACAAGACATGCCCAGGCAGGTCGATCATCATGACCTGCTCGACCTTGCGCTGGAGCGTCTCCACCGGAGACGGCATGAAGGAAGATAGAATGTTGCTCAAGCTGGCCTCCCACAGTGTGGTGGGCCTCCAACTTGGCCGACGGGCCATGTTGAAGGACTCCCCCTCGCGCGAACCTTCTCACGCAGGGGGGCTTGTCCTCCAGCGTACTCCACCCGCTCCTCGCAGACCATCCCACGGGAGAGGGAAATTCAGCCCTGGTCCACTCTGCTCGGATGCGCAGGGAGGGGTGACCTGACAGAGGAACCTCCCCGCCATGCACGCTGCCTTCGAGCCCCCCTGCCCCGACATGGACGGCAGCATCGCGAATGCCACCGACTTCCACCTCCGCCTCAAAGATGCCGTTCGCGATGGGGTGCGGGGCGTCGTCGCGTCGACCCCGGAGGAAGCCCATCGCCTGCTGGGGCTGGCCGAACCCGGCGTTCTCATGACGCGTCCGGCCTGGCGGGCCCTCGACGATCCGGCGCTGCGCGCGCAGTGGGGCCCCTGCATCTTCCGCTACGGCGAGACTGCCTCGCACGAAAGCCTGCAGCGCCCTTTTCTCATTCGCGGCCTCAAGGTCGCCGGGGACGTGGTCGGGGGCAGCCTGAACCGACACGCGCTGAAACGGGAAATCGAGCATCTCCTGGCGGGTCTACGGGGCCTGCTGCACACCTGGCTGGAACCTCAGGCGGTCTACCACGTGACGCTCATGGGCCTGTACCACTTGCAGGACCTGGCGCCCAAACGCCGTGCCGCGGCCGTCCAGGCCTGGCAACGCTATCGCGACACCTTGCGCGAACTGGGCGGGGCCCCCCCGGCGGACCTCCCCGAGTCGATCCTGCATACCGACTTCACCACCAACGACTCGGAAGCGGACTTCACTCTGCCGCACGGCCTCGATACGCTGCCCGGTGCCCGCCAGGCCGTCGCCACCGGGCATGTGTCGACCATTCCCGATACCATGGCGGAAGAGTCGGATCCGGATGCCCTGGCCGACCTGCGTTGCCTGGCTCGCCGCCGCATTGGCAGCTTTGTGGCCGTGCCGCTGCGGGTCGGTTCGACCTTGGCGACCGTCGTCAACGTCACGTCCAACCTGCCCCGGGTGGGCTCGGACGCCGCCGGCCGCCAACGGCAGCTCCTCCTCTACCTCGAGCCGCTCCTGCTCACCTTGCGTATCCTCATGGCCGCGTGGCGGCAGGCGCCGAGCGAAGAGTAATGCGACAGTGGCCCCTCTTCCAGGTCGACGCGTTTACCGATACGCCGTTGCAAGGCAATCCATGCGCCGTGGTGCTGGACGCCGACGACATGGACGGCCCCCTCATGCAACAGGTGGCCCGCGAGATGAACCTGTCGGAAACCGCCTTCGTGCTCCACTCCGCGGTCGCCGACGTGGGGGCCCGGTACTTCACCCCTGCAGAAGAGATTCCGTTGGCCGGCCATCCAACGCTTTCGACGCTCTATACCGTCGTCACACAGAAGCGGGTGGCGTCGCACGAAGGTCTCAACACCTATCGATTGGAGCTGCCTGCGGGGGTCATCTCGGTGGATGTGCTGGTATCGAACGGGGCGGTCCAGCGGGTGGTGATGAGCCAGCGCAAACCCCAGTTTCTCAAGATCTGGCCGGGCGACGTCATCGCGCCGCTGTTCCGGCTCTCCGTCGACGACCTCCTGCCGGGGGCCGTCCTGCAGACCGTCAGCACGGGCACGCCCCAGTTGATGATCCCGCTCCGCGACCTGGCGGCCTTGCGCAAGGCGGAGGTCCAGGTGAGCCCATACCTGGCGGCACGATCGCAGGCCGACTGGTTCAGCGCCCACCTCTTTTGCCTGCAAGGGGCCACCCCCGCGGGACGGACCTACGCCCGCCATTTCGGCACCCCCCCGGATGCCTTCGAAGACCCGTTCACCGGTTCGGCCAGCGGCGGCATGGGCGCCTACCTCTGGCGCTACGGCTTGATCGACACACCCGCCTGGAAGGCCGAGCAGGGCCACTGGATGGGCCGCCCGGGGACGGGCACGGTAGAGGTGGTCGGCCCTCGGGACGATATCGAGACCGTTCGAGTCGGAGGGCAGGTGGCCCCCGTATTGGAGGCGACCCTGCGGTTGCCTTGAACCCAAAGGTTTACACGCTGGCCGCACGGGGGCAACAATCACGTTCCATGCCGAGGGCCTGCCCACCGCCCAACGACCCCACGATCCCGGCTACTGCGGCACGGTTGAAACGGTACGGCCGTCCGGCAGACCGGTGCCCTCGACCGTGTCCCGGGCCCATTGGGCGTCGGTGGTCGATCAGGCGTTCAGTGCCGCGGGCTATGCACCCGGCAGCCACGAGGGCGAGATCACTTTCGGGAATGCGACCTGAAGAATTCCCAGATCACCTGGGTCGCATCGATGTCTCGACAGACCCGCCCGATCGACCGGACCGGCAGGTACTGTAGCCCTCCGGGCCAGGTATGCCCTCCGCCTTTAATGCGATAGAAGTCGACCGCCGTGCCGTGTCGGCCCGACCAATGCACGCGCTCAACCTGGCAGCCATCGGCCGGATCGACGTCGGGCAGGCGCTGGTGGTCCCCGGGCCCACGACACCCATCGTCCTTCTTCCAGTATGCCACGGCCTCGTCGGTGGGACGCACCTCACCCCGAGACTGCAGAAAGGCTCCGACTGCGCCTCCCGCGTAGGGCACCAGCGGATCGGCCGTGCCCTGCATGATGAGGACGCTGATCGGCCTGGCGGCGGGGGCTTGCTGAGGGCCTATTCCCCCACACACAGGGGCAATGGCGGCAAAGCGGTCGGCGCACTCGTCCCCCAGGCGGGAGGCCATGAAGCCGCCGTTCGACATGCCCGTCACGTAAACCGCCTTCGAATTCACCTTCTGCTCGGCTTCGATACGGTCCAACATGGTCCGGATGAAGGCGACGTCGTCGGTCTGCGAGGCTCCCTCAAACTGGCGGCCGTCGTTCCAACGATGGTTGAGGCCCTCGGGGTAGGCGACCAGGAACCCCTCCCGGTCGGCCAGCTCGGAGAAGCCGGTAAACCGCATCATGCCGTGCCCCGTCCCCCCGCTGCCGTGCAAGACCACGACCAGCGGAG
>DASYBA010000857.1:0-2077 GCA_036501005.1 Candidatus Xenobia bacterium
GTCGGGCCGGTGTCTTCCAAGAGGAGCCGTCGCATCTCGGTGTAGACCGGGGAGTACCGCAGCACCAGGCCGGTCTGAGCGGGAATGCGGGTGCGCTTCACAGTGGCCAGCATGGCCTCGGCCTGCGTATGGGTGTGGGCCAACGGCTTCTCGCAGAACACGGCGTGGTTGCGAGCCGCGGCCCGGTCCAGCAGGGCGGCGTGATCGCGGGTCGGGGTGCAGATGTAGACAATGGAGACGTCGGGGTTGTCGAGGGCCTGGGCCACATTGGCGGTGGCCTCGACGAACCCGAACTGGTCTCGGAAGTGCTCGGCGCGCTTGACGTCGATGTCGCAGGCCGAGACCAGCCGGGCCTGCACCAGGTCGTGCTGGATGAGGCCGTGGAGGGCGCTGGCGTGGGCGTGGGCGATGAAGCCGCAACCGATGAACGCGATGCCGGGGAGCTTGGACATGGAGCCTCCTGGGAGTGGTAGAGGCGGTATGTTTGACTGGCCCGGAGCGAACCCCTGCCCAGGAGTGTCTCCCGGTGAGGGGAAACGAAGCGGCATGACTAGGACTGTCCTTGTGTTCTTGTTGCTGAGTGGCCTGGCGGCGGCCGCCCCCCCCGGCCTGGCCGAGAAGCTGGCCACCATCCGTCGGACAGGCCACATGCAGATCGGGGTGTCGGTGGTCAATATCGAGTCCGGCCAGCGGGTCGATATCGACGGCAACAGGCCTTACCCGCTGGCCAGCGTGTTCAAGCTACCGGTCATGATCGAACTGGCGCACCAGGTGCAACACCACGAGAGAGGCTTGTCGCTGCAGACGCCACTGACCGTGACCGCGGACGTCAAGTGCCTGGGGAGCGGAGAACTGAAGCACGCCCGGCTGGGGACGACCGTCACCTTGGCGCGAGCCGTCGAACTGATGGAGACCATTTCGGACAACACCGCGGCTGACCTGGTATTCAATACCATTGGCGTAGACAGCGTGAACCGGCTGATGCACGGGCTCGGCTTCGTCCACTCCAACATCTACCTCACCAATCGGGCGGCCTGGTTGATCAGCTTGGGACTGGGAAGGGACTTGCGCGGGCTGGGGGCGCAGGGCATCATCGATCGATGGACGTCATGGTCGCAGGCGGAAAGAGAAGCCGAGGCCGGCAAGATCGTCGAGGAAAACAAGGGGCTGTCGCTATCGGCTTTTCAGGCCGCTGAAACCGCGTCCGAGTCGCGGCCCTACCTGGTGGACCGCATGGTGGCCGAGGTCACGGACAACCAGGCGTCACCGTCCGATATTGCAGACCTGCTGGTCAAGCTCTACAAAGGGGAACTGTTGGACCGGCAGTGGACCGACTATTGCCTGGGGGTGCTGTCGAGACAGAAGTACAACTCCCGGATTCCTCGTCTCCTGCCCGCTGGAACGGTCGTGTACCACAAGACGGGCACCCTGGAAGGCATCGTGAACGATGCCGGCATTATCGAACTGGGGCCAGACAACCACGTCGTGGTGGTCGTCTTTGTCAAGCGCATCGCCCGGGGAGCGGACGGTGAGGCCGGAACGGCCATCGCCCGCATCGCCCGGGCGGCGTATGACGCCTGGCGCTGAATCAGCGGCGGTCGCGGTGCGAGCCTTCGAACCGATGCTCCGCTGAGCGGTGCCAGCGGTGCGCCTGATCCCAGTAGCCGTTGTTGACGATGACCGGGGAAATATACGGCGTCGTATAAACGGGGGCGGAATACACCACGGGGGCGGGGCAGATCGGAGCGACGTTGCCCACCGACACGCCCACACCGCCGGTCTGGAAGTTCACGCCCCAATAGGGGTCGGCCTGCGCTCCCAGGGTGGTGGCGCCCATCAGGGTCACCCCCAGCAGCATTCCCAGCATCCACTTCTTGCTCATTGTCTTGTACCACCTTTCTGTCCGATATGAGGCGGCGGGGAGGCCGGGGGTTTCGGATGCAAGCTGAAGAATGGCTAAAATGCGGCTGATGGAACGCTAACCCACGACCTACTCACGCCGAGCCACACCAGCGAGTCGCCTACGAAGACCCGTCGGGCAGGTCATCCGGTCCGATCATGACCCACACGATGCCGC
>DASYBA010000858.1:0-3029 GCA_036501005.1 Candidatus Xenobia bacterium
CGCACCGACCTGCCGCAGCGCCCGGAAGGGCGCGTCGAGCCCGCCGCGGCCCGGGAGTCGTCCCGCTGCATGCAGTTGCAGTGGGGCGAAGTGCAGGTGCTCACCCCGGAGCACCTGCTGTCGGCCTGTCATGGGTTGGGCATCCGCGATGCGCGTTTTCTGCTGGACGGTCCGGAGGTGCCCATCCTGGATGGCAGCGCCGCCCCTTTTGCCCGCGCCATGGTTGAAAGCGGGCTGACCGAAGGCGCCCCGCAGGAGCCCCTGCACCTGGACACCCCGGTGGCGGTGGTCGATGGCAGCAGCATGATCCTGTGCCGCCCGGCGCCCACCTTCAGCGCGACCTATGTGGCCCATTATCCCCATCCGCTGGTGGGAACACAGGTCTACGAGTACGGCTCCGACACCGACTACCTGTCGCAGATCGCGCCTGCCCGCACCTTCGGATTCTTGGAAGAAGTCGAGGCGCTGCGGGCCCAGGGGCTCATCATGGGGGGCAGCCTGGAGTGTGCGGTGGTGGTCATGCCCGACCACTTCTCGACCCCTCTGCGCTTTCCCGACGAACTGGTACGCCACAAAGTGCTCGACCTGTTGGGCGATCTGGCGGTGCTGGGGCGGCCCCTGGCCGCCCACGTCATCGCCGTCCGCACCAGCCATCGCCTGCACGTACGCCTCCTGCATGCCCTCGCCGAACGCATGACGCTGTGTGGGAGGCCCGCATGACGGTCGCCGAGAGCATGACCGGGTTCGACGTGCGGGAGATCCAGAAGATCCTGCCGCACCGCTACCCCTTTTTGCTGGTGGACCGCATGCTGTCCATCGAGAATGGCGTCCGCGGGCAGGGCATCAAGAACGTCACCATCAACGAGCCCTTTTTTCAGGGGCACTATCCCGGCAAGCCCATCATGCCGGGGGTCATGATCGTCGAAGCGCTGGCCCAGGTCGGCGCCATCGTCCTGATGAACGGCCAGCGGGAGAAAAGGTTGACGCCTTACCTGGCGGGCATCGACACGCTGCGTTTCCGCCGTCCGGTGGTGCCGGGCGACCAGTTGTTGCTGGAAGTCGAGCTCACCGTGTCTCGGGGCGACGTCGGCAAGATGAAGACGAAAGCCACTGTCGATGGGCAGGTGGTGGTCCAGGGCGAGATGATGTTCGCCCTCAAGGAGGAAAAGGACGCATGAGCGGGCTTCGGTTCGGAGTGATAGGCGCAGGCAGCATGGGCATGAACCACCTGCGGGTGTTGTCGCAGATGCCCGGCGTCGAGCTGTGTGGCTTGATTGAAATCGAGGAGACCCGCGCCCAGGCGTGCTCCGAGCAGTTCGGCATTCCCGCCTGGCAGGAGTACCGGCGGCTCTTTGGCAAGGTCGACGCCGTCAGCATCGTCGTGCCCAGCAGCATGCACTACGACATTGCGCGAGACTTTCTCAAGCACAACGTCCACGTGCTGGTGGAGAAGCCCATCACGGTAGACCAGGCGCAGGCCCGTCGCCTCATCGAACTGGCCAAGAGCCGCAACCTGGTGCTGCAGGTCGGTCACCTGGAACGGTTCAACCCAGCCATGACCGAACTGCGCAAGCGCATCGGCAAGCCGCTCTACCTGCAGGCCTGTCGCATGGGACTGCGCACCACCCGCAACCTGGACGTCGGCGTCATCTGGGACCTCATGATCCACGACCTCGACATCATGCTCAACCTGGTGAAGTCTCCCATCGTCGACATCAGCGGGGTCGGCCAGTCTGTCTACTCGGCCCACGAAGACTTCGCCTCGGTTCGTCTCACCTTCAAGAACGGCTGCGTGGCGAACCTGGTGGCCAGTCGCATCTCCGGACATCGGGCTCGCACCTTGACGGTCATGGAAGCGGATCGAAATTACCATCTCGACTTCATGAACCAGACCTTGACCGTGCACGAGGCGGCGGCCGCCCAGCCCCAGGCCATCCCGGTGGAGAAGGCCGAACCGCTGCGCCTCGAACTCGAAGACTTTGTCGACTGCGTTCGCACCCAGCGTGAGCCCGAGGTCACTGGCCTGGACGGCAAGCGGGCCCTGGAACTGGCCATCCAGGCCGGCAACCGCATGCGCATGGTTGGCGAGCCCGATGCCCTCATCGCCATGGCCGGCTAAACTACAGGGAGACCATTGTGACATTGACGCCGGTAAAGACCCATCCGACCGCCATCGTCCACCCGGGCGCCCAACTCGGTGTGGGCGTGGAGATTGGCCCCTACGCCGTCATCGGCGAGAACGTCACCATCGGTGACGGCACGTGGGTAGGCCCGCACGCCATCGTCGAAGGGTGGACGACCATCGGGCGGAATTGCAAGATCTTTCCCTCCGCATGCGTCGGGCTGCCGCCTCAGGACATGCGCTACAAGGGCGATCGAAGCTGGGTGCACGTCGGCGACGACAACATGATCCGGGAGTTCGTCACCGTGCATCGGGCCTACGAACTCGACGGCGAGACGCGCATCGGCCACCGCAATCTCATCATGGCGTATGCCCACATCGCCCACAACTGCATTCTGGGCAGTGACATCACCATCGCCAACCTGGTCACCATGGCCGGGCACGTGGAGATCCATGACCAGGCGGTCATCGGCGGCATGGCGGGCATTCTGCAGTTCGTGCGGGTGGGTCGGCTGGCCATGGTCGGCGGCCTGGCCCGAGTCATCAAGGACATCCTGCCGTACGCCACGGTGGCGGGCCAGCCCGCCCGCAACTACGGCTTGAACGTACGCGGCCTGAAGCGCCGCAACATCGGCGTGGAAGCCCGACGCGAGCTGAAGAGCGCGTTCCGCGTGCTGACCGGCAGTGGTCTACCGCTGCCCGCGGCGACCGCGGAGATCCAGAAAGGCCACTGGACCTCGCCCGAAATTCAGACGCTGCTGGCCTTCTTGGAGAACCCCTCCAAGATGGGCATTCTCATCCGGGACTCGAAGAGCGGCCGCCGGGCCCGACACGAAGACGAAGACTAAGAGGGGGTGCGAAGAGGCTGTGCGAGCGGAAGGCGCCGACCAGGCGAGTGGCATCCTAG
>DASYBA010000859.1:0-2010 GCA_036501005.1 Candidatus Xenobia bacterium
GCTGGCGGTCGGCGGCGTGGGGAGCGCGGCCGAGGGCGGCAGCACGTTTTGCCAGTAGCTGGCCTGCCGCGGGCGCGAGGCTTCGGTTTCTTGGGCGGTCGGCATCATGCTGCTACATTTGGGGCACGTGTCTGAACCAGCCAGGAAGCCGCTGCACTGAGGACACACTCGGTCCAGGAGCTGGGTCGGCACCGCGGCGAGAGGTCCGGAATCGACCTCCTCGCCTGTCTCGAAGGCGAGTTGAGCCGCTCGAGCCTCCCGCAGCAGCACCTCGACGACGGCCACGGTTTGCGGACGGTCGTCCCGCTTGAGAGACATCATCTGATGGATCACCCGGGATAGCTTGGGGCAGACCACCGGATTGACCTCGTTGAGCGGCCTCAGAACCTCCTCGCCGGCCATGAGCAGCACCGAGATGGGCGGCACCTTGGCCGCAATACAGGCATACAGGGTCGCCCCCAGGGCATAGATGTCGGTACGCGGATCGGTGTTGGAGCCGTATTGCTCGGGCGGGGCGAAGCCAGGGGAGCCGGCGCCCTTCATGAAGGCCGTGGTACTGCTATCGGACTGAGAGTCCCGGAACTCTCGGGCGATGCCGAAGTCGATAAGGCGAATGCGGCCGTCCTTTTGCAGCATGACGTTGCCGGGTTTGAGATCGCGCACGACAATGACCGGGCTGTGGTTGTGCAGGTAGTGCAGGACTTCCGTCACCTGCAACCCCCAGTCGATCATGTCGAGGAGGTGCGCCGGGTCAGCCGGCTGGCGCACGATCTGGGCCAGCGTCTTGCCGTCGATGTAGTCCATCACGAGGTAGAGCCAGTGGTTCTCCTCGAAAAAGTCCTTGACGTCGACCAGGCCCGGGTGTTGGAGCGTAGCCAGAATGCGCGCTTCGCGCTCAAACTGCTTGACGAACGCGGCTCTCTCGTCCGGACGGCTGCCGGTGGGCTTCAATTCCTTGATGGCGACGGCCCGATCGGCCAGCCGGATCTGGCGGGCCAGGTAAACGGTTCCCATGCCGCCTTGCCCGATCTGGTCTTCAATCCGGTATCTGCCCTGCAGTACGGTGCCTGGCTCCAGCACGGTGTTTGAACGTTCGCTCCAGGGCAACACGGACCTCCCGGGGGAAACCTGCTTGCTTTGCCAGCCCCGAAAAGCAAATAACGGCCGCCCTGCGGGCGACCGTCATGGCGCCAGGGGCGAAAGTTACTTCGCGGCCGGGCTGCCGCTGCCAGCGGGCTTGGTGGTCTTGCTGGTCTTGGTCGTCTTGGTGGCCTTGCCAGCGGGCTTGGCGGGCTTCTTCGCGGCGGCGTGCGTCGCGGCCTTCTTGGTGGGCTTCTTGACGGCCGCAGCGGCGGGCTTCTTTGCAGCCGGGGAACCGGAGGCGGCCGGGGCGGCAAACGTCACGGTGGAGCCAGCCAGGAAAGCCAGGGCGAGGGCAGCGAGAGCAATTTTCTTCACGGGGGTGTATCTCCTTGTTTTACCCACTTTATGGGGTGTTTACGATTCTATGACGAAGGGAAGGCGGCCTCAAGTTCCGGAGTCGGAAAAATTTTTTTTCCACTGCGCAGCGAGGCTCTGCCGGACCACGTCTCCTCGGGTGATGATGCCCGCCAGTCTTCCGTCGGACAGCACCAGGACCCGATGGACCTTGCGGCTCATGAGGACATCGGCGACCGATTCTACGGCATCGGTCGCCTGTACGCTGACCGGCGGCTTGCTCATGAGATCTTCCGCGAACACCGCACCAAGCTTTTGGAGGCGCTCCTCCATGTGCTTCGGCGTGTCGAGATAGATGGTGCTGCCCAGGATCTCGACGTGCGGCGGCAGGTTGACGTGCGCGACCCGGAAAAGCAGGTCGGACACGCTCACAATACCGAGTGGGTGGCCGGCGTCGTCGACGACCGCGACGGCCGACAAGCGGCGTTGGCCGAGGGTGGTCACGACCTCTTCGATACGAGTTCGGGGGCCGACCGTGACGACCGGGTGGCTCATGATGTCCTGGGCAAGCAT
>DASYBA010000860.1:0-5960 GCA_036501005.1 Candidatus Xenobia bacterium
ATCGTCCACCGCGACATCAAGCCGGACAACGTCCTCATCAGCAAGACCGGGTATCTCTACCTGGTGGACTTCGGACTGGCGCGGATCGGCCGCCTGACGAGGGAACAGTTGACGAAGACCGGCCAGGCGCTGGGCACGCTCCAATACATGGCCCTCGAGCAGATGGGCAGCGCCAAGACGGTCGATGCCAGAGCCGATCTCTATTCCGTCGGCATGCTGATGTTCGATCTGCTGGAAGAGGTTGAAGACTGGCACCCCTACATGGCCGACATCCTGTGCGCCGAGGGACTGAAGATGACGAAGCCCATGGCGCCCCCGCTGGCCCGCTTCGTAGAACACCTGGCCGCGCCCCGGCTGGTCGACCGTTACCAGAGCGCGGAACACGCCCTGAGCCAGCTTTTGGCAGTGCGCCAGACGGTCGGACTGTGAGCTTCTAGCTCCGGCGGGCCGGCAGGCCGAGGGAAACGCGCTGCACCGTTTCGATATCATTGGCCGACAGCGTGGTGTGGTCGTCTGTCTTAAGGACCTCTTCCACGTCGGCGGCGGTTCGCACCGGCACGAGCACCGAACTGACCTCGTCTCGCGCCAACGCGAACTGCACGGCCAGGTCGAGGAAACGCCGCCCCGGCAGCGCCTCCAGCAGATGATCCCGAACCTCTCTCGGTGTCGCCATGAGTGCGCTCTCCTGCTGAGTGAGCAGAACGTCCCCCGTCGCTACCAGACCCACCCCCCGCTTCGACGCCCTGTCGAACACGTCGATATAGTCGTGGTTCCGGAACACGCTATAGGGTAGGAAGATGACGTCCCAATCGCCGATATCGATGGCCAGAAGGGCTTCGTCTGGTCGCCCGGCCCAGAGACCCGCCGCTTTGAAGGCGATGCCCTTGTGCCGTTCGATATGTCTGCGAACCCCCGCATCGAGCAACAAGTCGGCGGAGGACAGCACGACCGTGCCCACGTCGATGCGGCCCGCATCGGTGAGGAGAGCCTCCCATGCCTCAGCCTGATACGGCTGGGGCTCGAACGACGGCGGGTTGATGCGTCGAGCCAGCACGGCCTCAGGGGGCGCTTCGACCCGGGCGTCCGTCCAATAGAAGTTGCACCCTCCCGCCACGCCCGCCGACAAGAGCGATACGTCGCCGCGGACAGCCAGGGCGATGTCGGTGACGGCCAGCCCCGACCGCCCCAGGTTGCGCTTTTTCACGACCCTGGCGAACGCCCTTGGATGTTGGCGACGATTCTAAAGTAGTCCGTCAGGCCCCGATCGCCATTGTCCATCTGGCCGTTGGCCTTCATCTCGTCGAACATCCAACGCTGATCCTGGCGATCGCTGTCCATCACGACGTAGGGTTTGTCATATTGCTTGAGGTCGGCCGAACTGATGTCATAGACCTCGGCATACTTGTTGCGGCCCGGCACCAGGCCGACGTCTCGATAGTAGCCGAAGGCGTCACTCTGGGGTACCCTCGTGGCGATGACACAACTCTTGCTCGTCTCATCCTTGGCGTAGGTACCGAGCGCACAGCCCGGATCGGTCGTATAGAAAGACCCCGGGTCGGCCGGGTTGTACTCGCCTTTCAAGCCCCGATACAGCACGAACTCGCCTCGCCGATCGGCCATGAACTCCTGCAAACGGATGTCCACCAGGCCTTTGCCAGCAATCTCCGGCGTGGCCTCGAGCTGGGCCCGCTTCTGGCCCATGACCTCGCTTTGCACCTCGCGGGGCCACAAATCCGTTCCGTCGTATCCCAGCTTGGCGTCGTGCTGCAGCAGAAGACGGGCAGCCCCCGCTGGATCGGCGAGGTGCTCGGGGCGCAAACCGATACGCGCCATTTCCTGCTGGCGTAGGTGGGCGGCCCCTTCGCCTCGCTTGCGGGCCTTGGCCTCGGCCGCCTCGGCCCTGCGGTCGATCTCAGCCTGCTGGGAGGTGATGTACTTCGACCAGCTCTCCGGGGTGTACTCGTTGGTGTGCCCGAAGCGCATCTGGCCCTGCACATCGTCGCCTAGATACTCGACGTGCTGGATGCGGCCTCCCTTGAGTTGGACGAGCTTCTCGCCGATGGCCGGCTGGGCCCCCGGTGGTTTACCGGCGTGAAGGTCGTAGAAGTCCTGGGGGTTGAACTTGTCGCGGGCCACGGTGAAATCGAGCTTGGACACCTTGAGGTGGCCGCCCGGCAAGTTCGTGATGAGGACGGTACGCCCGTCGGGAATGCGGGCTTCCTGCGCCGGGGGGGCCACCGGGGCGGCTTGCACGGCCCCACTGACGTTCTGGCCCAGCTTGATCTGGCCGTTGAGCGGCAGAGGCACCCACTGCGAGCCCACCGGCCGTCCGTTGACCTGCGTCCCATTGCGCGAGCCCAGGTCTCGGATGTAATACTGTCCGCCTGAACACGTCATCGCCGCGTGGTTCCGGCTCACCCCTGAGTCCGAGATGACGGCGCCGTTGTCGCTCCCTCGCCCAAGCGTCAGCGTCTGCCCCTCGCCGGGCAGTGAGATGGGGGGGCCGTCGCCGAAGTGGAGCCGCAGAGGACCCTGGATGGAGACCTGCTCCTGCGGCAGCAGCGGGGTGGCCTGCCCGGCGGCGCCGCGACTCAGCCCTACTACGTTCGCCAGTCGTTGCCCCAGGCCGTGCAACTGCATTGGATCCAGTCTATCTCCCAGAGCCTTCGGGGTCTGTGCACCCGAGCACCAACGGTAACATGCTGTTTACAGTGGGCGTCCGCGGGTGGAAATACTTCAGCCGCCGCACCGTCACCTCGACCTGGCGCAGCCCGCCGCCCTGCATGACGCGCCGCACCACCCAGTTGCCCTCTGCGTCATAGATGAACTGGTAGCGCTGTTCGATGATGTCCAGGCCGCTGGCGTTCGCGGTCGTGCGGGTCTGGGGCAGGTGGTGGGCATCGACGATGGTGGTGGTGGTGAGCTTGTCGTGGAGCGACATCTGCTCCGCCACGATGCGGTCGTCCTCATGTCGATACACGGTGACGGCCAGCGGGAGCCCCTGCCCGTCGTGCGTCTCGGAGCGCTCCAGATAGCCCTGCGGGTCGTAGCTCCGAGCTTCCCGCAGGATCATGCCGTCGTAGTCGTCCTGCTCCGACAGGTGTCCCTTGACGGCCGAGATGACCTCCCGTCTGTGGCTCTTGGTGCTGGTCCACTCCCAGGTGGTGTCCCCCGTGTCGTGGTGCGCCACGTCCAGGTCCCAGTGGTCGACGGTCAGACCGTCCGACCCGACGACGTCCTGGGAGGTCAGTACAGCCTTCTCGTAATGGTTTCGATATTGGAGGGGAGGGCTGCCGTAGGAACTGCTCGCCACCAGGTTGCCGTGTGTATCGAACAGTTCCTGGGACACCAGGCGGAGGGGCGGGCTGGGCTGGTGCTCGATCTGGATCAACTGACCCGTGGCGCAAAATTTGACGTTGTCACCCAACATCTGCTGACAACGCGGACAGCGCAGACGGGCCACCGTCTGCGCCATGTCGAGGGTTTCCGGAGATATCGCCGGGGTGGTCGAGGGCACCGACCAGGCGGACAGGGAGGCGGCCACCAGCCACGCTCCCAGGGCCTTCCAGCCGGCGCTATGGCTGCGCAGGGGCCTGGCCGGGGCTCACGATGCCCCGCATCTGCTGCATCATGGCTTGCATTTCTGTTCGCTCCTTCATGCGCAGGGACTCGCCAAAGACCTTCACCTCACCCATCTGGGCGGTCGTCAGGTGCAGGTCCTTGAACATCCGACCGTGATGGTGGCCGTGCCGCCGGTGGCCGTCCTTGCCCTCGTGCCCGCCCCGTTGCCAACCTTCGTGGCCACCGCCCATCATGGCGAACGCGGGATGCATCGTCATCGGGCCGCCCATGCCCCATCCGTGGTCGTCCCCTGGCTTCGGCACGGGCTGGCCATTCTTCTGCAGGATCTGACGAGCCTGCTCCTCGCCTTTTTTGAAGGCAGCCTGACGTTCCTGCCGCTCCGCCTGGTGCTTGTTCCAGATGGCCAACTGGGCCGGCGTCAGGATGCCCTTGACCTCGCTGGTGAAGGTCTCGAAGTCGGCTTTGCGCTCCTGGCCGAACTGATCGTGGAGGGCCTTCATGTGGGCCTTCTGGTCGTCGGTAAGCTGCATGCGATGATGCTGCCAGTGCTGCCCCGGGCCCGCCGGCGGAGGCGGCGGAGAAGCCCCATCGGGCGCCTGGGCAAATGCCCCCCCACTTACCAGCGCCAACATGGACAGGCCGATCAGCCCCTGCTTGAATGACATTTCCTTGTTCCTCCATCTACTCGTTCTGAAGTCATGGTAGAACACAGGCCCGAACCTGCGCTGTCCCCGGAATAAAGAATTCCTAAAGCAAGCCCTTCAGTATCGCATGAGGCTGAACACGTCGAAGCCCTGCAACGTGTCTCGGCCGTTGAGAAACGTCAGCTCGATGAGGAAGGCGTAGCCGACGACGTGGGCGCCCAGTCGCGAGAGGAGATCGCCGGTCGCCCGGGCCGAGCCCCCGGTGGCAATCAAGTCGTCCACCACCAGCACCCGCTGCCCGGCCTTCACCGCATCCTTGTGAATCTCCAGCGTATTGCTGCCGTACTCCAGCTCGTACTTCTGCGAAATGGTCTCGTAGGGCAGTTTGCCCGGCTTGCGCACCGGCACCAACGACACGCCCATCTTGTAGGCCAGGGGCGCCCCCACCAGGTAGCCCCGCGCCTCGACTGCAGCGATGGCCGACAGGTTGGCATCTTGGTACTTCTCAGCCAGAGCGTCGATGCACGTCTCGAAGGCTGCGGGATGGGCCAAGAGGGGCGTGATGTCCTTGAACAGGATGCCCGGACGAGGAAAGTCGGGCACGTCCCGCACGATTTTCTTCAGTTGCTCTTCAGTCAGCCGCGTCTCCGTCACCATGTCGCCTCCACATCATCTCGGCCAGCCGCTCTGGCTGCCGCACCAGTATTCCGTAAACCTCTTCGAATCGCTCTGCCAGCGTCGAATACGCCCGATAGGTCGGCGAGGTGGCCAGCTCCGCCTTGACCCCTCGCACCAGCGCCATGGCGCCGCTTGCGTCCCGGGTCACCAGCCCCAGGTCTTCGAACACCCGCAGTCCTGCCTCGATGGCCACCCGGTTGAGACTCACGGTGGTCGCCCGACCCAGCAGATCGGCCACCGACACCACCGCTGGACCGTCGGCCAGTTGTCGGCGCAACCCCTGGTAAAGCACCTCCATCTTGGGCTGATCGATGGTGGCGGTCTGGTAGAACCGACGCTCTTCCTCCAGTTCCTCGGGGGTGAACAGGAGGTGCACGCGGGCCGCACGTTCCAGGAGCGGCGACGACAAGGCGGCCAGCGAGGGGGGCGGCGACAGCCACACCACCTCGAACCCTTCGGCCCCGCCCGACTCCTTCAGGGCCGAGAACGGCACCAGGACGATGCGGGGCGAAGCCGCCGCCAGCATCCGCACGGCCTCCTCCATACGGTTGAAGAGCGCATGGCGAAAACGGCTGCGGGCTTGCGAGGCCGAACGGACCAGGCCAATCACGCCCGCCTTGCCCTGCGCCAACCCGTGAAGGTAGCGAGGCGCATCGGCCACGTGCCGGCAGTCCACCAGGCGCCCCCCGTGTTCTGGCCCCGGCATCGCCGATCCTCCCTCTGTCATGTCGTGGACCCGCAGGGTGAGCCGCTCTTCGCCCCGCCAGACCTCCCGCTCGGGAGAGACCACCGCCGCCACCGGACCACACGGAGGCACCTCAGCCGGCGCCGGCGCCCGGCCAAAGCGCAGCGCGCGGGTCCGCGTGCCGGCATACGACAGGGTCATTTTGGCGTGCAGCCCCTTGAGCATCTCGACCGTATCCAGCCGAACGCCGGCCAGTTGGAACCGGGGTTCGGGATTGCCTTCACCAAAGGGGGCCAGCGATTCCAGTTCCCTCACCAGGTCCATGGAAAGCTCGGGCAACGTCACGGCGGCGTCCACCGGCGGACCGCCAC
>DASYBA010000861.1:0-4717 GCA_036501005.1 Candidatus Xenobia bacterium
AGGATCCTCCAGGCTGAGACACGAACCGCGCTCAGCCATTTTACGGGGGAGACCACGCGCATGAAGCATACCCAGGGAATCGCTCTTCTGGCCCTGACCGGCCTTCTCGCTACCGCACTACCGGCGCCCGTCGTGACCGCCCAGGTCGCGGCCACGGCCAGCGTACGACTATCGGCCACCCGGGGCACCGCCGAGGTCCTCGCCAACGGCCGCTGGCAGCGCCTCAAGGCCCCCGTCACGGCCGCCGAGGGTACGGCCGTGCGTACCGCGCCCGGTGCTGAGCTGGTGGCGACCTTTGCCGACGGGTCCACTGTGACCCTCGGTGAGGCCAGCACCCTGGCCTTCACCCGCCTGCGTCCGAGTGGCGATCACGGCGAGGTGGGGGTTCGCCTGCTGGGCCAGATGACGGCCAGCCTGTCGCCCCAGACGGTGCAGAGCACGCTCGTCAACGTCGACATGCCCGTCGCCCGAGCCACCATGAATCGAGCTTTTGCCGTCGCCCACGCGGTGCGAGAGCAGTTCACCGGCACCCTGGTGACGTGCCGCTTCCAGACGCCGACCGCCCGCGCGGTACGCATGGCGGTCACCGAAGGGGCCGCCGTTATCACGCCTTTCTATAACATCCAGGGGAAAGTTGCCGACGTCGATGCGGCTCATGGCACTTTCACCGTGGTCGAGAACGGCACCGGTCGAGCCCGCCGCGTGGTGGTCGGCGCCACCACGCTGTTGGCCCACTCTAGCACGCCGAAGCCCGTCGCCGAAACGCCCCAACAGATGGTCTCGGCCCTGACCGCGGGCGGATCCGTCATCGTGTACGGCAACGCGTTGGCCGCGGAGGGGCCGGCCGAGGGCGAGACCGTCGCCGCCAACATCATCTTTCCTGAGGGCAAGGATTTCATTTCTCCCGAGCTGTTTGTCACGACCGGCGGCGGTGCCGCGATCAGCGGCGCCGGCCCGGGGGTGGGCGTCACAGCCGGACAGACGGCCGGCGTCGCGGCGGGTACCACGGCCCCAGCCGTGGAGTCGGGCATTCACCTGGCGTCCACCGTGTCTCGAGCGGTTGCCCCCGGTGTCGGCGGCGGAGCCGCGGCCGGTGCGGCCACCCTTCCCATTCTGGCCGGCGCCGTGGTGGTGGGCGTCGCAGCGGTGGTCGTGAGCAACAACAACAATCACCACAGCAACCCGATGACGCCCAGCACGGGCACCTTGCTGGTGACGGTCAACCTGGGCCAGCAGAACGGGAACCTCAACGTCAACATCTCGCGGGCCCATCATGGCGCGGTGCGCCGCAACGTGGCCGCTCGGGCCATCACCAGCAGCGAACCAGCCGCGGCGATTGCGGCCGCCCCCCTGGCCGGCAGCATCATGGCGGGCTCATCGTTTCGGGGCGGCGCCAGCCTGACCGTCATGCGTGGCGACACCCCTGCCCTGGTCGCCACGCTGCCGCTGGGCCGCCGTTTGCAGTTCCACGCCGGCGCCACCATGACGCAATCCAACATGTTCAATGCCATTACCGAGGTGGACCTCGGCGTCGATTATCGACTGACCGCACGCCAGGCCATCGGCCTCGGCTGGCAGGACGCCCGCTATTACATGGTTGACGCCCTGGGCAATGCCGGCGTGGTCTCGACCAGCTCTTCCCAGGTCCGATACAGCGTCAAGTTCTAAGCGTCCGAAGACGTCTGGAAGGCATCAACGGGGCAGCCGTCGGCAGTTGCTCGACGGTTCGCTATAGCACCTGGGCGGCCCGCTCCACATCGGTCTGTTCTACCTGGAGCCAGGCTGCAACACCGACACCCTCCGTTGGTCCTGGCAACTCTGCACCGCGAGCGAGAGTCGGTCTAAAAAGCCCTGGCCACACGGCTGGCCGGCTTGAAGGAATTGCAGGTGTCGCACGTAGCCTCGCTGGGCATCCGGGGACGGCAACGTGTCCATCGGGACCTTTGCCAACCTGTCAGTGAGGGCAGCAGCGGGCTGTAGTCAAGATCACGGCTGCACGTATTTCGTCCAGAGAAAGAGCCAGGTGGCCCACAGATTGATGGTTACGGACAGCCCGAAAACCCCCCACTCCAAGCGCGATACTCTCACCGGCGACGTCTCCAGAAACAACAGGGAGAACCACGGGAGAAGCAGCATGGCATATCGATAGCAGAACTGCCAGCCGCCGGGGTTGCCGTGCGTCCAGAGGGCCACCAGGAGCAGACCCACGGCTCCCCAGGCAATCCTGACCGTTTTCGGGTCTCGTGCTCCGCGACGCAAGAGATAGAACAGATAGGGACAACTCAGAAATATGCACCCTCCAAAACCGGTGGGGAAGACATAGGGATATTGCGGACGCAATCGCCACCCGGTGAAGAGCATTTCGTGGGCGTTGCCCGGCACCGCCTGGACCGAGAAGAGTCCGTGCTGGTACCATCCTTCGTTGGACACGCCCGGGATGTGCATGTAGCCAAAGTCGAAAGGCGATCCGAAGCGTGCCGCGTTGTACCCCAGAGTCAAAAGACCCAGCACGACGACGGGCACGAGAAAGCGGATGAGGTCCTTGCGGTCTGGCCACAGCAATGCCAGAAGTGCGGGCAACACGACCAGGGTTTCTGCCCGGCATCCGAAGGCCATGGCAAACCCCAGACCGGCCCACCATGCCTGCCGGCGGGCCAGGATGAAGGCCAGCGCCACCACCTGGCCCAGCACGGCCAGACCAAGATTGATGTGCCACGCCCCTCCGAAGGCCAGGTTGGTCCACATCCACGTTGCCAGGGTAGGAAACAGGACCACGAGGCGGCGGCGGCCTTCGGAAAGCGGCCAGTGGCCGGCCAGCACGTCCAACGCTGCGGTGCATCCCGCTGCGATGAGCGCCACCACCAGGGCCGATGGATTGTCATGGGAAAGCCCTGTCCGCTGCAGCAGAGCAAAGGGAAGCATGAGGAGCGCGCTGCCGAGCGGAAAGGCCGAGTACCAGTGGTTCTGCCACGGAATCATCTCGTTGAGCCAACCAGGCGGCGCTTCCGACAACCCGAGGTGCCCGGTCAGCATGGCCTGGGCGATACGCAAGGTATAGTCGAACGGATTATGCGGCTCCGGGTTGCTGAAGTAGTAGATGGCCCCCACCAGCGCCGAGAGAATCAGCCTCGACCTGCCCCGGCTCAAGGCCGGCCGGGGCAGGACATCGACCATGGCTGCCAGGGCCAGGTCGTGCCACGCCTGCAACGTATGCGGAGCCACCTGAACTTCCGAGGCAACCGTCTCGAGCGTCTCTCCGCGCAGGACTCGCAACACCGCTTCTCGTTTCGCCTCAACCTGGAGATCCGCCATCGGGCGGGCCCATTCGGGATGGAAGGAGCACCCGCCTGCCGGCCATGCAGGGCTATACCGGGGTGTTCGATACGAGCAGCGCATCGACCGCCCTCACCGCCAAGGTCATCTCGTTGACGGCCGGACTGACCCCCGGTCTCGTCCCCGATGCAGCGGCGACGATAGGCGCCTCCGCTCAGCCGTTCTCCATTGCGCTGCCGGGCGGGTCATCATCCGGAACAGCCAACGCCACCTTCACGACGCCGGCCGGGACGACGGCCAACCCGACCGGGACCGGCGTGAACGTCAACGAGGGCAACAGCGGTCCGTAGATCCAATTCAGGGTACAGCACGCCGAGCGCCAAACACGTTTGGTGGGCTTGGAGGCATGGAAGTCGATCGCGCAGAGGAACGCGGTCAACCCCGGGGAACCGGGCACAATTCTCATGCTGGCTATCGGAACGGTCCTGCAACAGAAGTATCGAATCGAAAACGTACTGGGTCGCGGCGGCATGGGCGACGTGTACCTGGCTCACGCCTCCCACCTGAAAGACCAGGTGGCGGTCAAAGAGGTGCACCCGCCCATGGGAAAACCCGACATCCAGGAGGCGGCGCTGCAGCAGTTTCGCCAGGAAGCCGGGTTGCTGCGCGGGCTCAAGCACCGCATGTTGCCCCGGGTGTACGACTACTTCGAGCTGGACGGCGTCGCCTACATGGTCATGGAGTACATCAAGGGGCGCAGCCTCGATGCCGTGATGATGGCCGAAGATGAGCCGTTGCCCATTCCCATGGTCATGGGTTGGGCGGCAGATCTGTGCGACGTCCTGGACTATCTGCACACCCACGATCCGGTCGTCGTATATCGAGATTTGAAGCCGAGCAACATCATGCTGGATGTGAACGGCAAGATCAAGCTGATCGACTTTGGCATATCGAAAACCTTCGACAAGGCCAATCCCGCGCTCACCAGCACCTTCGCCCGGGGAGCCATTTCGCCCGGCTTTACGGCCCCCGAACAGTACAGTGGCGGCACCGATCCCCGCACCGACCTCTACTCCTTGGGAGCCACGCTGTACGCCCTGCTCACCCGTACGCCTCCGCCATCGGCCGTGGAGCGGGCGGCCGACATCGTCAGCCTGGTGCCGCTGCGCACATTTCGGCCGGAGGTTTCTGACCAGGTCGCCGCAGCGATCGAACAGCTCATGAAGGTGCGGGCCAGCGATCGGCATGACAGCATCGAAGAAGTCCGAACGGCGCTGGGGCTGCCCACGCGCCGGGCCCGGGCCACGTCTGAGTTGACCGAAGAGGAGCTGCCCGCGGCCGAGGAGAGGGCCGCCGAGCCCGAGGAGCAGTGGACCCGGGAGGAGTCGCCGCCAACGCCCATCCAGGCTTCTCCCCAACCTCGGCGGCCGAAGTCCGCGCCGCG
>DASYBA010000862.1:0-5443 GCA_036501005.1 Candidatus Xenobia bacterium
CACGTCGTCAAGGCGGTGCTGGGCTTGTACGTTTGCAACGGGGGGGGCAACTGGCCCACTTGGGGGCTGTCGGCTCCCGCACTGGGGGCGAATGCCCGTGGCAGGCTGGTCCCGGGCGCGACTGGGCGCCCCGCAATGTTGCCGGCAATGGCCATGGTTTTATCTCCGTTTGCCTCTCTCGCCCCTCAGTCTACCGTACAACCGTTATCGAATCGTTACACTGGATGAACGCCGGTTTAGCAGATGGCGAACAGGATGTTACCAAACCGGCTCTAGTGCAGGACCCCCATGCTGCACCGCTCCAGGTTTGGCTCAGCTCGTACTGGGCCATCCAATATATAGTGAGACGACTCACGGGAGGAAATCGTGATGGCCGCACCGGTAGATATCAAAGAACTGGACGATCTCCTGGATGCAGGAGCGCAACTCGTCGACGTCCTGCCCGCCCGGGACTTCGACGACGAACACCTCCCGCGGGCCATCAGCCTTCCCCTGGAGCAGATGTCGCCGGCGGAAGTCTCGTCGCGTTTGGAGCGACACCGCCCGGTGGTGACCTACTGCTACGACTACCAATGAGACCTCAGCGCCCGAGCCGCGTGCCGGCTCGAAACCCTCGGCTTCCAACACGTCTTGCGATTTCCGCCGGGAAAGCTGGGCTGGAAAGCCATGGGGCGTCCGGTGGAAGGTCGGAAGAAGTCGTCGGTGCTAGCGGACTTCATGCACGCCGATGCGCCGCGGTGCCGACGCACCGATCGAGCTCGAGACGTGGTCGACCGCATGCCGGCAGACCCACCGGTCGTGTCTGTTGTGAGCGAAGGCGGCGTTCTGCTGGGGTCTGTCGACCGCTCGGCCCTCCAATATCGAGGCGACAGCGTGGTCGAGACCTTGATGGCCCCCGCGCCGCCGACTCGGCGGCCCCACGAACCGGTGGAAGACACGCTCCAATTCATGACCCGGCACCAACTGGAGCACGTTCTGGTGACCACCGCCGACGGAGAACTCCTGGGCTTGGCCCGGCGCACCGAGCTGGCCCGTGCACTCGAGAGGAGTGATAGTCATGACGCCCACGTTTGAAAACCGCCTGGCCCGAAACTGGGGTTGGTTCTTGTTCCGGGGGGGCATCGCTGGGGTCTTCTTCCTGGCCCTGGCGTTCCTCCGGCCCATCAACACGGTGGCCTCGCTAGCAGGGGCGGCCGGCGCCTTCCTCTTGTTCAATGGGCTCTGCATGGCCATCCAGGGTGCGCTGGCGTCCAGTCAGGAAGACAAGACCGGGTGGACGTTGTTGCTGTGCGCGGGCCTCCTGACCGTCGCCATGGGCATCTTCAGCCTGCAGGAACGGTCGCTCCCGCTGACCCAGTTGCTGTGGTGCTGGGCGGCCTGGGGGTTCATCGTCGGCATGCTGGAGACCATCTCCGGCATTCGTCTGCAGACCGAGACCGATGAGTGGCTGCTCATCGTGTCCGGATTGATTTCCATGAGCTTCGGCTTCAGCATCGGCACGATCCCCTTCTTGGGGATCAACATCCTGTTGTGGTGCTGGGCGACCTTCGCCATCAGCTACGGCATCGCGCTGGCGTGGCTCTCCCGACGCTTGTTTATCTGGCTCCATGCCCTGCCTCCAGGGCCGGAGCCGCAGGAACAGCCGGCCGTCGACCAGGCTGGGGCGCTCCACCCGATCCAGGCCCAGGTGCCCGGCAACGCCGGTGCCCCGTACCCCGTGCAGGCTGAAGCCCCCCGGTAGTGTTGGATCTCGTCCTTGGACTGCAGAGCCCCTGGCACCTCGTCCAGGATGGACTGGAGCCGGCCTGGGAACGCGACGTGGAGTCTCGCTTTGCCTTGGGCAACGGCTTCCTGGGGGTACGAGCCTCACTGCCGCAACCGATCACGGCCTCACGGCCTCGAACCTACATCGCCGGACTCTTCGTGACCACGCCGGGGCACCCCATCCCCCACCTGGCGTCGGCCCCCGATTGGGTCCGCTTCCGCCTGTTCGTCAATGACGTCGAGCAGAGCCCCGGGGACGTCCGGCGCATCCTCGACATGCGGCGAGGCGTTTTGCGCACGTCCATGGTCTTTGGCGGCGTGGTCGCGGTGCGTTGTCTGCGCTGGGTCTCGTTGCACGACCGGGCGCTGGCTGGCCAGATTGTTCTCTTGGAGGCCAACCAGGCAGTGGCCATCCGGCTGGAAACCGTCCCGGGATCTGCTCCGTGTGGACTGGAGGTGCAGGAGATCCAGCGGACCTCCGACGGGCTGGCCTGGAAAACCACCCCCGGGCAACGCGCCCGCTTTTGTCGGGGCGTCGCCTTCAGCCGCGGGGCTCCGGCGGTGCCCCGCGTGGATCGCCGCGCCCTGGCCCTGCATCTGCGAGCCTGGCGCCAGCGCTGGCGGGCTTCCGAGGTGGTGGTCGAAGGCGACGAGGACGCGCAGGAGGCGCTCCGCTTCGCCATCTACCACCTGACCAGTGCCGCCAACCCGGAGGACAACCGCATGTCGGTGGGTGCTCGCGGTCTGACCGGCGATGGGTACATGGGACATGTCTTCTGGGATACGGAAGTTTTCATGCTGCCGTTCTATACCTTGACGTGGCCGGCGGCCGCCCGAGCCATGCTGGCCTATCGCATCCGGACCCTGCCGCAAGCCCTGGCCAAGGCGGCCGCACAGGGGTACCAAGGGGCCCTCTATGCCTGGGAGTCGGCCGACACCGGGGAGGAAACCACGCCGCGCTGGGTCACTGACGCCCGGCATCGTAGAGTGAAGATCTGGAGCGGTCTCCAAGAGCACCACATCAGCGCCGACGTGGCCCACGCGGTGTGGCGCTACTGGCAGGCCACTGGCGACGACCCCTTCCTGCTCGAAGGGGGCGGCGAGATCATCTTGCAAACCAGCCGCTTCTGGGCCTCGCGAGCCGTCGAGGAGCGGGACGGGCGCTACCACATTCGACACGTGATGGGCCCTGACGAGTATCACGACGACGTCGACGACAACGCCTACACCAACGTCATGGCCCGCGTCAACCTGGCCCGCGGCCTGGCGGTCGCCAACTGGTTCCGGACTCGCCACCCCGAGGCCTGGAAGACGTTGGAATTTTCCGATACGGAACGGCGCCACTGGGCCGAGGTGGCCGAGCTGCTGGTCACCGGGTGGGACCGGGCCTCGGGCCGGTTCGAGCAGTTTGAGGGCTATTCCCGGCTGGAGGATGTCGACCTGGCCGCCTATGGCGACGCACGGGCCCCCATGGACGTGGTCCTGGGGGCGGCCGGGGTCCGCCGCACCCGCATCAGCAAGCAGGCCGACGTCGTCATGCTGATGGCCCTGCTAGACGACCACTTCGACGCGGGCGTGCAGGCGGTCAATTTCGACTATTACCTGCCGCGCTGCGGTCACGGCAGCTCCCTGTCGCCCTCGGTGCATGCGCTGGTGGCAGCCCGCCTGGGCCGGCTGAACCAGGCGCTCGCTTTCTTCCGGCAGACCACCGCCATCGACCTGAACCCGCTGCTGGGCAATAGCGCGGCGGGCATTCACATGGCCGCGCTGGGAGGCTTGTGGCAGAGCGCGACGCTGGGCTTTGCGGGGCTGCGGGTCGATGCGGCGGGCGTTCGGGTCGACCCGCACCTGCCCTGGCGGCGACTGGCATTTCCGTGCATGTGGCGGGGCCGCAGCCTGCACCTGGACCTGAGGCCTGGAGTGGTGACGTTCCGAGTCGAGGCGGGCAACCCCGTGCCGTGTCAGGTCGGGGCCCTCCGCCGCCGGGTCGAGGCGGGTACCGTGTGGCGCTGCACCCAGCGCGGCGACCGTTCCTGGCGGGAGGTATCGATATGAAAAAACGCATCGTTCTAGCGTCCGACAACGCGGCGCCGATGGCTCGAGCGCTCGGGGCCCAGTTGTCTTTACCGGTGGAGACGGATGACGCGGTTTCGGCAGCCGTCGATCCGGACACCGCTGTTCTGGTCGTGCCCGCCGATCGAGCCGGGCCGGCCTTGTCGGTGGCGACCCAGCCGGTGCTGGCCGTGCCTCCCGAGGTCTCTCCGCCGACGACGCTGTCGCGCCTGCTCTGCCCCATCGACGGCCGGCGCAAGACGAGCTTCTCACTCGAACCGGCGGTCTCGCTGGCCCATCGCCTGGGGGCTTCCATCGACCTGCTGTACGTGTCCGGCCCGGCCCCGCCCCCCGAGAAGGGTCGCATCGAAGCGCCCCGCTACGTGGATCAGGCGCATCACGACTGGCCTGACTGGACCACCGAAGTGAGAGAGCGGTTCCAGGCCTATGCCACCTCCCACCCTGACATCCCGACCCGAGTCTACCTGGCGCATGGCGAGGTTCACGAAGAAGTGGAACGTCTGGCGCGGGAGCTGGGCTCGGATGCGATCGTGCTGGTGCACGGGGCCCACTTCGAGTCGGGCCGGGCGCAAGTGGTGCGGACCTTGCTGAAGACGGCGCCCTGCCCCGTCTTGGTGCTGGCGCAGGCCAGCGGGGACGTCCACCCCCGCTCGAAGGCGGAGCAACCCCCTCGTCTCGACATGGGTCGCTACCAGGCCGTTCTGTTCGATATGGATGGGGTCGTGACCCAGACCGCCGAGCTGCACGCCGCGGCGTGGAAGCACGTCTTTGACGAGTATCTACAAGCCCAGCGCCAGCGCCCGTTCGATGCGGATCTCGACTATCGACTGTATGTCGACGGCCGGCCCCGCTACGACGGCGTGAAAACCTTCCTGGCTTCCCGCCACCTCGAGCTGCCGTATGGAAGTCCCGAGGATCCGCCGGACCGAGACACCGTTTGCGGCCTGGGCAACAAGAAGGATGGCTATTTCGAACGCCTGTTCCACGAGCGAGGCGTCAAGGCGTACGATACGACCGTCGCGCTCATCCGCCGGGTGCGGCAACAAGGCAAGAAGACGGGCCTTTTCTCGGCCAGCAAGCACGCCGGCCCGATTCTGGAGGCGGCCGGCGTCCTGGACCTCTTCGATGCGCGGGTGGACGGCGTGGATGCCGCTCGCCTGCACCTGCCCGGCAAGCCGGACCCGGCCATGATCCTCGAACTGGCTCGCCGGTTGGGGGTGGCGGCCTCGGCGTGCGTGGTGGTCGAGGATGCCGTGGCGGGGGTGGAGGCCGGACACGCGGGGCACTTCGCCCTGGTGGTGGGCATCAACCGCCGCGGGCGCGCCGGAGACCTCCTCCAGCAGGGCGCAGACCTCGAAGTGCACGACTTGCGCGAGCTGCTGCTCACCTAGACATTGCGTTTGCAGATAGGAGTCATGGAACCAGTTCATCCTCTGGCAGCTCATCGAGACGGTTCAGGCCGACAAGCACCGTGGTCGCCAATGCCTACGACGCCACCGGCACCCGGGTGGCGACGACCCTACCCAACGGCACCCAGCCCCACCCCGAAAACGTCAACCTGCTCAACGCCTTCAACTACGTGGGGAATGGCGGCGCCGAGCTGGTA
>DASYBA010000863.1:0-7865 GCA_036501005.1 Candidatus Xenobia bacterium
GAAGAAGCGCTCAAGGTGGCCAACGACGTACCCTACGGGCTGTCGTCGTCGGTCTACACCCGAGACGTCGGACGGCTCTTTCGCTTCATCGACAAGATCGAGACGGGCATCACCCACGTCAACTCACCCACCATGGGCGGGGAGGCGCAGTTGCCGTTTGGCGGCATGAAAGCCACCGGCATCGGCAGCCGGGAGATGAACGAAGAAGCCTTCGACTTCTTTACCGAGCTCAAGACCGTCTATATCGACTACACGGGCGCCAAGCGCGACACGTTCGTCTACTAAGGGAGTCGTCGTCAGTCAGTCCTCAGTCGTCAGTTGCCTGGCGACTGAGTTGTTTTCGGCCCCGAACGGATGACGCACCCTGGCGGCTTCAAGTAAAAAAGCCCCGGCCGATTGGCCGGGGCTTCTTCGTAGAGGCAGAGCCTCGGTTGACTACTGGCTGGTATCGACCACAGGGTTCGCGTTGCCCGAGGCAGCCGGCGCACCCAGCGGGATGGAGTTGCCTGTACCCTGCTCGTCGTTGAAGACCAGGATGGCGTTACCCGTCTGGTTGATTTCGTAGCCATACAGGTCCTGACCCAGGCCGACGCCCGGAGTGACCACGAACAACACGGTCTCACCTACCTGGTTGGTGCCGTTGTTGTTGGACACACCCAGGGTATCGGTGCCGAGACCCGTCACCGGAGCGCCGTCAGGCGTGGTGAAGGTGAAGAGCTGCAGCGGATTGTTGCCGCCCGTCGTGGCAATGGTCGGACCGTTCAGGATGGGAATCTCGACGATCAGCCCCACGTTGGTGCCGATGACGAGGAACTGCTGGCCGCCCTGGTTCTGGGCGTTCTGCCCGGAGGACTGATTGACGACCACCATGCTGGTGGGGGCAATATTACCCACCGGCAGGGGCACGGTGAGCTGCTGCGCGACGGTGAACGTCGGGAGCGGGCCAGCGGCCTGAGCAGGTATCGCGACGCCCAGCTCGAGCTGACCGCTGCCTGCGGCGGCGGAGTAGATTGCACCTTGCGAGGAACCGCCCACGTTGGCCTGGATGGTCACCAGGTCGCCGCTCAGGGCGTTGCCAATGCCGTTGACGGCACCGGTGATGTTAACGCCGACGCCGGAGATGAACCCGGTGCCAGTGCCGCCATCGATCACCGGCGTGCTGCCGGCGCCGTTGTCGACGATCACCGTGGTGGGGAATCCACTGAAGGGCTCGGTAGAGATCCAGGTGATGCCCGGGAAATTCAGGGAGTACTGGTCGGCCGTGTTCTGGTCCATGACCGCCGGGGTTTCAGTGCCATTGAACTGCTCGGCAGCAGGAACGCCAGCCAGGTTGCCGGCGCTGTCATCCACCACCACGCTGGTCCCGTCAAAGACGGCGAAGTCGCCGGTGTGATACAGCCCAGGACCCGGGGTGCCTGCGGTCAGGACGCCGGTGAGGTTGTCCATCACCATCGGCACGATGACGCCGTCTTCGACGGCGAAGAGGTCGGTGCCGACCGAATCGGTGAAAGTGATTTCATCACCACCGGGCAGACTGTTGACAGTATTGGCCGTGGCGATCGCGAACGAACCCGCCGAGGTGGCGTTCACGTTGGTCAGGTTCTCAACCAGGGTGGTGACGCCGCTCGTCGAGGGAACCGCCGCCATGATGAGGTCAGGCGTGAAAACGTTCGAATTCTGGTTCTGTGCGAGGACGTTGGGAAGGGCACCGGGGTTTGCAGTAGGCTGCTGTACGCCATTATTGCCGCAGCCCGTGCCCAGCATACCCGCCCCAAGGGCGGCCAGACCGAGAATAGGTGCGAGGAGTCGAGATCGTTGCATGTTGGAAACTATCCCCCTATGTTACGCTTGATTAATTTTACCTTTATACGTTCCCGGCGGGAGCAGCAGAAGCCGCCCTGGGGCGGGACTTGACAGAAGTTTTAGGCCTCTGCTTGAAAACTAGTCGCCGTGAACCTTTCCCAAAGTACCACGCGCACGAGACAGTTCCTCCAAAGGTTTGCGAACAAGTTTCAACCCGGCTGCGAACATGTTTCAAAGACAGGAAAACTTGTCAACGCCGGTGCGGGTTTGGCACTTCAATCGAGGGGGCATGCTGAACCTTGAGGGCCACCGGCCCGCCAGTTTCAGGAGGAATTCTCTAATCATGCCAGATCTTGAAGAACGCCGCCGGGTCATCACCTCGACCCCCACCGGCTCCTATGTAGAAGGCACCACTGTTCGTACCGAAAGCAGCGACGCTGCCTGGATCGGGGTCGCCGTCGCGGTGGTCGTGCTGCTGGCCGTCCTGTTCGTCATGGCGGTCGTCAACCATCCCAGTCCGTCCGTGGTGGCGGTACCGCATACCGTGACGTCGACGGTCACCACGACGCCGACCGTCACGACGACCCCCACCGGCGACACGACCATCAACGTACAGCAACCCCCCGTCGTCGTCCCCCCGGCCCCGACCGTTACGAACACCGTAGTGCCACCGGCTCCGACCGTCAACAACACCATAGTGCCCCCGGCGGCGACGGTAACCAGCACCGTCACGACCTCGCCCACGGCTCCGGAAGACACCCCGCCGCCGCCGGCCCCGTCTGGTCCCTGACGCTCGCTCATCAGCGCCATGGCTTTGACGGGTCAACTCGTCAAAGCCATGGCGGGCTCATGTCCAGCGGGGGGGGCGTTTTTCCAGGAACGCCTGGAGCCCCTCGGTGTAGTCGGGCAGCGGCACGAGGTCTTGGGTGTAGGCTCTTTCCACCTCGGCTAGACCTTCCAGGATGGAGCGCCGCAGCCAGCGGCGGGCCTGGCGCATGACGGCTGGGCTGCGGCTCAGCAGCTCGGCCAGAAACGCCTCCACGTCTGCTTCTCCCTCCACCTGGCGGGTGAAGAGCCCCCAGCGGAGCGCTTCCACGCCGCTCAGCCGCCGACCGGTCAGAATGAGGTCGGTAGCCCGCCGCGCCCCGACCAGTTCAGGCAGGAGGAGCGCGGACACGGGGGGATAGCAGCCGACGTCAATCTCGGGCTGGCCCACCACGGCGGTCGGCCACACCACCCCAAAGTCGCAAGACAGCGCCAGCTCTAGCCCACCCCCCAGCACGAGCCCTCGGGCCTCGGCCACGGTCACCAGGCGGCCGGCCCACAACCTGCGGAGCAGGCCATGGAAGGTCTTTAGCATGGTCTCATGCTGAGCCGGGAGATGGGCCTGGACGCTGACGCCTGCGCTGAAGCCGCGGGCGCCGCCGCCTCGCAGGAGCAGGTAATCCAGACCGTGGTCGGACTCCAGCCGGGCCAGTGCGTCATCCATCTCTACAATGAGGTCCAAGGTGAGGACGTTGACGGGTGGATTTTCGAACCACAAGGTGGCCAGTCGCCCGCTGGTCACGGTGCGGATCATTGGAAGCGGGGTGGACGGCGCTCCCGCCGAGCCGCCAGGCCTTCCCGGGCGTTGGGTGAGGCAAAGGCGGTCAACTGTGCCTGCGCTTCGTATGCCAAGGCGACATCGACGTCGACGTCGTGGCCTTGATAGACGGCCCGCTTGATGCTGGCCACGACCCGGGGAGGGCCGGCCGCGATCTGTCCGGCCAGTTCATCCACCCTCCTCGTCAGGTCTTCGGCAGGCACCACCTGTTCCACCAAGCCCAGGTGCAGAGCCTCTTGGGCCGTCACCTGGGCCCCGGTCATGAGGAGCCGCATGGCCTGGCCGGGACCCACCAGACGAGGCAAAAACCAGGTGCCCCCCCAGTCGGGGTGCAGCCCGATGCGAACGAAGGGGGCCGACAAGGTCGCGCTCTCGGCCGCTACCCGCATATCGCAGGCCATGGCTAGATGCAGCCCGGCCCCGGCGGCCACGCCGTTGATGGCGGCCACCACGGGCAGGCGGCTGGTGCGGATGGCCTTGACCAGGGCCGCACCGGCCAGCAGCAGCGGCTCCAGGCGTCGAGGGTCGCTCTCCATGGCCTCCATGGCCGCCACGTCGCCCCCGCTGCAGAAGGCTCGGCCCGCGCCGGTCACGATGACGATGCGGCAGTCGGGGCGGGCCTCCGCCTCCCGCAATCCAGCCAGCAGCAACTCCCGCATGTCGCCGACCAGGGCGTTGAGCTTGTCGGGCCGGTTCAGCGTCAGCCGATGGATGGGGCCATCGGACTGGCTCAGCACGAGGCTCATCCTACCGACCCTGAAAACGAGGCTGGCGTTTGTCCAGGTAGGCAGCCAGCCCCTCCCGGGCATCCTCCGTGACGAAGAGTCGGTTCTGCAGTTCCCGTTCCAGTGCCAGACCGCCGTACAGGGGCAGCTCCAAGCCCTGCTGCACGGCCAGCTTGATGAGGCCCTGGGCGCGGGTGGCGCCGGCAGCCAGCCCGTCGCAATAGGCCATGGTGCGGGTCACGAAGTCGGGTCGCGGCCACACCTCGTCCACCAGGCCCAGAGACAGCGCTTCGTCGGGCCGCACGGTCTGCCCCTCGAGCATCATGCGAAGCGCCTTCTGCCGTCCGATCAGGCGGGGCAGTCGCTGCGTGCCGCCCGTCCCGGGCAGGACGCCGAGCTTGACTTCGGGCGTGCCGATGCGCGGGCGGAACCCCTCGTCCTCCGCCGCCATGAACCGCAGGTCGCAAGCCAGAGCCACCTCCAGCCCCCCCCCCACCGTATGGCCGTTGAGTGCGGCGATGACGACCTTGGGCGTCTGCTCGAGCTGGTTGATGGTCTCCTGGCAGTGCAGGCAGAACATGGCCTTGGTCTGGGGATCCATGGCCGCCAGTTGGGCGATGTCGGCGCCGGCGCAGAAGAAATTGCCGCGACCGGTCAGCATGACCACGCGAACAGCGTCGTCCCGGCGGGCCTCCCCGAGTGCCGCCGAGAGGTCATCCATGAACTCCCAGTCGTAGGGGTTGGCCTTGCTGTCGGGGTGGTGGATGGTCAGTACGCCCACCGCTCCGTGGCGTTCCAGCGAGATGATCCGGCCCATTACTTCTTCGTCAGGACGACCTTGTTGCCGGTTTCCGCCCAGTCGACGGGAACCTGCAAGCGGGTCAGCACCAGGTGCAGCGGAACGAAAACCGTGCCCTTGCGCACCTCCGGATAGGCGAAACCGGGGTCGATGGGCCGGATAAAGGTCACGCCGCCATTGGCAGCCTCGAAGATCTTGCGGTCCTGCACGTCACCGGTGTAGAGATCCAGCCGGATGGCTCCCCGCTTGAGATGCACCGCGTTGCCGCTGCGCGAGGGGCTGCTCGAGGCCTCGACCCCGAGCGACTGGAAGAACGCCGGCGCGTCCGGCACCATGACCGTTCCGATGCCCGCTCTCTGGTAGGCCGGTAACGGCAGGCTGACTTCCTTGCCGTACAGCGAGATGCTGACCGGCTCGATGGCGGCCCCTTCCGGGTTGAGCAGCTCGCTTTGCCTTTTCCAGTTGTTCTTGAACAGATCGTGGGTGTTCTGCGTGTCGTAGTACAACACGCTGCTGTATTTGTCGGCCAGCGCCCGCATCTGCCGGTCCTTGAGACCGGGGGGCACTGGGATGCGCACTCGAACGATCTCCCGGATGAGGCGGGATTGATTGTCGGCGGTCACTACCGCGAAGTAGATAAGGTCATCCCGGGTGATGTTCAGATAGTTGGTCACTGGGCCGATGGAGTCGTAGTTGCCCTCGACCCAGGCGATGCCTTCCTTTTTGAGGAAGTCCTTGAACCCCAGCACCTTGAACCGGTCGTACAGCATGTTGATGAAGTTGCGCTGACCGGGATTGCCCTGGTTGTAGACGAAGTAGATGGAGATCTTGTCTTCTCTCACCGGGGCCGCCAATAACGGCGCCGCCAGCAATAGCGCGGCGACGAACATTGTCATAAAGGACCTTTGCATGGGGCGTCCTTTCATGTCTTGAAAGGGACTCATTCCATGCCGTCGGGGTCAGAACCTCCGGGTGCCGTTGTTGAGCGAGGGGGCGCCGCCGCCCGAGTGCCCGCCCCCGTGGTAGGCGGGCGGAACGTAGCCTCCACCGGATTGAGCGTGATGCTCGGGGGTTGGCGACGCCTTGGCCTTCAATTCAGCCGTCACCGTGCGCTTCTCGCCTGCGCTCAGCTTGACGGTGCCTTCCCAGGTACTGAACTTGTCGCCGCCCACGACCTTGATCTTGTGGGTCTGGCCCGGCACCACCTGGACCGTCACCGGCGTGTCGCCGGCACTGAGGCCATCGACATAGGTGGTATACCCTTCGCCTTTGTTGGCGACCACGTCCAGGGTCGCCAGCCCGTCCGCGCCGCTGGACGAGGTTGCAGGGGTCGACGTCTCGCTGGGCGCGGCGCTGGCCGCCTCCTCGGTCGGGGAGGAGGACGCCGCCGGCTCGACCGTCTTCTCGACCGTAGGCGAAGCAGTCGCGCTCTCCATGATGGATGGTGAACCGGACGGCGATTCGCTGCTGGCCACGGCGACCTCGGTGGGCGTCACGGTCACGGTGGCCGTGGCCGTCACCACCGACGTGGCCATCGCGACCGGCTTCGTCAATTCCTTGTAGGAGAGAAAGACGCCCCCGACCGCGCCGGTGCCCAGCCCCAACACGTAGGTCACCAGCACCAGGATTACCAGACGAAACGCATTCATGAGTTGCTCTTGTCTCCCATGGCCACACCCAGGGCGATCAGGATCACCACGACCCCGAGCGTGCCGGACCCTATCCAGCGGAGCTTCGGGGTCAACCTTGAGAAGCCTTCCGTATCGAATGTCAACGGTGCCGCACCGGGTGCGGGACTGCTCGGCGGAACGTGGCCATGCAAGGCCATGTACGCCCAGCCGCACGCGGCCAGGAACACCACCCAGAAAAGGGCCACCAGCAAGAGGGGAGCGGTGAGGGGCAGAGGCTTGTTCGTCATGCAAATCGCAACCGATAGATGCCCAGTGAAATGATGTCGCCGGGGGCCAGCGTGCGGTTCTCACCCTCCACCAGGACAGCCCCGTTGACCCGCGTCTGGAACCTTTCCTCCTGGCCTCTCTTGACCCGGTTGGTGAGCACGCAAGTGCCGTCTCGCCCGCACACAATATCCGCATGCAGCTCCGGGAAGATGCTGAAGTGATTGAGCTGTACGTGCCAGACGGATTCTCCGGGGGCGCTGGTCAGCAGCATGCGACACGGCTGCGGCAGCCGATCGCTGTAAAAGAACGGGATCTCCTTGGGGTCGCTGGGAGAGAAATTGCCGTAGATGACCTCCAGTTTGTGGGGCAGCATGGTGATGCCTTGCTGCTGGGGCTGGACGGGTGTATGGATCACGATGTTCGCCCCGGTGCGGGCGACCTGCGTCACGGCGTCGCCCGCGGCCCCGGGCCTGGGCAGCATGTTGGCCGTGCGGGGCACCGGACGCGGGCTGGGGGGAGGCCTGGGGGGCGCGTCCAGGCGCTGGACCGTTTCGGCCTCGTGGAAACCGTCGGTCGGCGGCCCGGCGAAGGAGGGCGTCGGCGTGGGGGGGCTGGGAGGCCGAGCGGGCGCCGCCGGCGCGGCCGGGGGCCAGGGCGTGCCATGGGCGGCGGCCGTCCAGCCGGCGGGCGGGGTATAAATGGTGGCCTGAGGGTCATTTTGCGCCGACGAGGCGGGCGGCGCCGGATTGGTGGGGGGAGCCTTGAGTTTGCCGGGCGGGGCCTGTCGTGTGGGCACGGGAGGCTCCACGGCGTCCATCGGCAAGGGCGCTGGAACCTGGGGCCGCGGCATGGCTGGCGGGCCGGCGGATGAGGGGCGGGCTGCGGGGGGAGGTGCGACCTCCTCTCGAACCGCCCAGGCGGGCATGCCCATCGGCGGCGTAGGGGCCGCCGCGGCGGCACCGGGCAGTGGGGCCGGAGGAACCGGCGCCGGCATCGGCCTGGGCGCGGCCGGCGCGGGGCGGGGCAAGTTGGCGAGG
>DASYBA010000864.1:0-4031 GCA_036501005.1 Candidatus Xenobia bacterium
ATTCTTCTTTTGCGGCATGAGGCTCGACCCGGTGGTGAACGCATCGGGCAGCGAGGCGAATCCGAACTCGGCCGTGCTCCACAAGATGAGATCCTCCGCCAGGCGGGAGAGATGGCCCATGCAGGTCGTCATGGCGTAATGGAGGGAGAGGACGAAGTCCCGGTCCGATACGGCGTCCATGCTGTTGGTAAACGGTCCGGCGAAGCCCAGCCGGCGGGCGGTCCACTCGGGTTGGATGGGCCACGTCGTGGTCGCCAGCGACCCGGCCCCCAGGGGACACGTCGCGTTGATCTCGTTGAAGACCGAGCCCAGGCGGGCCAGGTCGCGCTCCAGCATGGCCTGCCAGGCCATGAGGTGGTGTCCGACGGTCACGGGCTGCGCTCGTTGCAAGTGGGTGTAGCCTGGCATGAGGGTGGCCGCGTGTTCCTGTGCACGTCCCAGCAGGGCCTGTCCGACCGACAGGACCCCGTGGGCCAGTTCGACACAGGCCTGGCGACACCAGAGTTTGAGGTCGGTGGCGACCAGGTCGTTCCGACTGCGGGCGATGCGGAGGTTCTCGCCGGCTTCGCCGCAGTGGGCTTCGACCCAGGTGTGCACGTCTTCGAACGGCCCTTCAACCTCCGTCGGAAGATGCGACAGGGCATGCAACAAAGGGGCCGCCTGGGCTTCCGATAGAATCCCGCAGTACTGCAGCATTTCGATATGAGCCCGGTTGGCGGCCGCATCCATGGGGGCCAGGCGCTTGTCGATATGAAGAGAAGCCCCGAAGGCGTCCATGCGGGGGTCGGAGGCGCCCGTGAAGACGCCTCCCCAGACCTTCATGACTGCGCCGCCGCCAGTTGTTTCTCGTGCAGGAGCGCGAGGGTTTTCTGCGGCAGTCCAAACAACTGGATGAAGCCTACCGCAGCCTGGTGGTTGAACTGGTCGCCCTTGTCGTAGGTCGCCAGGCTGAAGTTGTAGAGCGAGTTGGCCGACTCTCGGGCGACGACGCTGACGTGCCCTTTGAAGAGCTTCACCGTGATGGTGCCCGTGACGGGCTCCTGCAGCCTGGCCTGGAACGCCTGCAGAGCGCCCATGAGGGGGTGGAACCACTGGCCGTTGTAGGTCATCTCGGCGAACTTCTTGTCGATGGCCGTCTTGAAGTGGGTGACGTCCTTCGGATGCACCAGCATTTCGAGATCCTTGTGCGCTTCCAACAGAACGACGGCCGCCGGCGCCTCGTAGATTTCGTGCGACTTGATGCCGACCAGCCGGTTCTCGACGTGGTCGATACGGCCGATCCCGTGCAACCCACCCAGCCGGTTGAGCTCCGAGATGATGTCGAGCAGCGCCATGTTGTTGCCGTTCAACGCCACCGGGACGCCCTTGTCGAACGCGATCTTGACGATGGCCGGAGCGTCGGGCGCCTGCTCCGGGCTGGTCGTCCAGTCGTACACGTCGGGCGGCGGCATGAGACCGATATTCTCCAGCGACCCGCATTCGGCGCTCCTGCCCCACAGGTTCACGTCCAGGCTGTAGGGGCTGTTCACCGTCACGGGGATGGGGATGCCGTGCTTCCCGGCATAGGCGATTTCCTCTTCTCGAGTGAAGCCCCACTCCCGAGCAGGGGCGATGACCTTCACGTGCGGGGCGAGCGCCATCAAGGTGAGTTCGAATCGAACCTGGTCGTTGCCCTTGCCCGTGCAGCCGTGGGCGACCGCGAAGGCATCGTGTTGCTGGGCCACCTTGGCCAGCTCCTGGGCGATCAGCGGACGGGAGAGGGCGGTGGCCAGCGGGTAGCGCCCTTCATAGAGCGCATTGGCGAACAGGGCGGGCAGGAGGAAGTCCTGGGCAAAGGCCGCCTTCGCATCCACGACTTCGGAAGCGATAGCGCCCAGGGTCAGGGCCTTTTTCTGGATGCCCTCCAGGTTCTTCGCCGCCCCCAGATCCACGCACACGCACACGATGTCGGCGTGGTACGTGTCCTTCAGCCACTTGATGGCGACCGAGGTGTCGAGGCCTCCGGAGTACGCCAGCACAATCTTGTTCTGCATCTCTATTCCATCTCCAACGCTTGGTGGGGCCGATTATACACGAGACTGCATATTTATGCAATCCCATGGATAAAAAACCTCGCCGCCAACATCAGCAGGGCGATCCGAAACGTCAGGTCGCACACCCCGCCGATGGAGCCGGCGGTGGCCCGCTGGTCGTCCCCGGCGGCGTGAAAGACAGCCTGCATGCGCAGGACGATGGCCGCGCCGGCCGCGGCAAACGCGCCCAGGTAGAGCAGCGGATGCAGCAGGCACAGGGCACCGACCGCCGCCAGGCCCCACAGCCAGCGGGGGTTGTGCAGGTACTGAGCCAGCCAACCACCAGCCGCCTCGGCCAGCGGATAGACGGCAATCCAGGCGGCGATGTCGGCAGGATTTCGATACTGCAGCGGCACCATGAACTCCGCCAGCGCCGCCGTCGCACAGCATGCGGCGCCCAGCAGGATGGGCGGCCACGGGACCTTGACGGGCAAGGGTTCTTCAGGGACGTGCCGGGGCGGCTCCCCCATCGCGATCACGGTGATCAGGCCCAGCCCGGTCAGCGTCAACTCGACCTGCCACGCCAGGCTGCCAGACCAGTGCACGGCCAACCAGCCTCCCGTCGCCGTCAACGCCGACAGGGCCAGCAGTAGAACGGTCTGGGTCCATGCAATACGCTCGTTGAACGCCTCGGGCGAGCTTTCGTACAGCAAGGCTTCCTGGGCGCCCGAGCGGAACGCATCGCCGGCCGCGACCAGCAGCAGTCCGGCGAGCACCGGGCCCCGCCACAACGACCAGAGGCCGGCCCACTGGAGGATCGATCCCAACGCCATGGAGGGTCGGCGGCCCCAGCGATCGGCGAAGCGCCCCGTCGGAATCTCCAATATGGCCACCAAGACGTCGGCCATGGCCGCGTAGGTGGCGACCTGCATGGGCGCCTGGTGGCGGGCCGTGACCAGCCACCACAGGTAGAGTCCGTGACAAATGCCCTCCACCGTCAAGATTCGATAGAGGGTATATAAGGGAAAATTGCGTCCCATGGACGTGTCTCCTTTCGTCTGCTCTGCACCGGCAGAGCGACGAGGAGGGCCACGGGCCGTCAGGACTCAAGGTCAATAGAAGGGTCGCATGACCCCATTATAGCCAGACGGTAACACCGGTGCAACACCCAGCGGGGAGGTCCGTGGTAGAGTCCTTTGGTTCGGAGGTCCCTGATGCACGTCCATTCTGTTCCCCAGCTTCCCGCCCGACGCGTGATCATGCGGAGCGCGTCGGCGCCCGTCGGCGGCGGCGATCCGTCGCCTGTCGCCGACGCCGGGCTGCCGAAGCCGGGCGGCCGCATGGGGGTCCACGGCATGGTGGTCTTTGGCAGTCCCTCCAGCGGGCTCTACATGTCTCACATTCCGATGTACATGGCCCCGCATGACGTGCAGGCATACCTCAAGGTGACGTTTCCCACCACCCGCTCCTTCCAGGACGGCCTGTACACGTTCGAACCCAAGCGATTTTCGCTCGACGACCTGCTGCTCGGGCGCCGCAATCGCATGGATGGGACGCTGTATCAGGGCAGCTTCGAGGGCAACGGCAAGCCGCTGGGGTCGGTGACCGTCAAGGTCGAGACGGTTCTGTCCGCAAACCAGCTCAAGTCCGATACGCCCCTCACCCCCGACCTGGAGTATCGGGTGGTCGGTACGCCGCAGGACGCGTATTTGTTCCATCCACTGTCGAAAGCGCCGGACTTCGATCAGATCGTGCGGCTGGACCTGAGCAAGTCGACCTTGTCGGCAGACGACCTGGAGAAGGGCGTGACCCTGGTGTTCCCCGGTGCGGACGCCGTCGCGCAACGACTGGCGCCGGGCGTCGTGCAAGCCACCGTGAAGGGCACCCAGCGAACGGTGACGGTGAGCGTCGAACGGGTACTCTCCGCCCTGGTGGGGCCAGAGTTCACCGATGCCCCTTGACCTGATCCATACGGTTAAAGGGCACGGTGAGGTTCCACTCCTCCTGGTGCACGGGTTG
>DASYBA010000865.1:0-18275 GCA_036501005.1 Candidatus Xenobia bacterium
CTCAAGAACGGCCAGAGCACCGTCATGTTCGTCAACACGACGGGCGACAACGTGAACGGCAACCACTACGTGGCGGCGGGCAAGGACTCCCAGGGCCGCTCCTACGTATACGATCCGTATCCTCGGTCCAACCAGCCCAACATCTTGTTCCAAGACCGAAACGCCGGCGCCTACAACCACTATGTCGACGGCGGCATGGGGCAGACGGGAACCCAGCAAGGCAGCAAGATCCGAGTCAACGTTCTCACGGGGGGAACCCTGTCTTACTAGCCGCAGGACTGCTGTCGCCCGGCCTTGAATAATCCTCAAGCGGAGGTGGCTGGATGGGCATGGTGGCAGAGGAAACCGGGCTTTCCCAACGGCGGCGGGAGCGGCGCTTTGAGTGCCGGGTGCCCGTCCTGTGTACGGTGGGCGGACGGACCTGCACGGCGACGGTCGTCAACTTCGCCCATCACGGGCTAGGCCTGGTCTTGCCGCAGAAAGTGAAGACCGGTGCGACGCTCACGCTGCACTACAACACCGCAGCCGTGGTCAAGGCCCGAGTGCAGTGGACCCACCGGTCGGGAGACGGCTACGAGATCGGCGTTGCCTGCCCCACCGGGACCTTGTTCTGGGTGCCCGGCCTGCTGCGAGCCCTGCCGCAGCCGCCCAGCCGGGCAGAGGAACGTCAGACCCTCGCCCGTCCTCGAACCTAGATCGCCGACTTCTGGGCCTCGACGATGCTTCTCACCAACGACTGGAAGGCGGATGAGTACTGATCGGTCACGCCCTCCATCTCGTTCCCCAGGGCCTTGATCTCATCCATGTCCTGGCTGGCCATGACCCGCACTTCCAGGCCTTCCAGATGCGTCTTGACCTGTTCAAAGCGCTGCCGGGCCTCGGGGTCCTGACTGCGTGCCACGATGGCCTCGACGAGCCGGGTCTGCTCGGCCGTCATTTCCTCCAGGCTCTTCTTCATCGCTTCAAAGAGCATGAGGTTCCCAATGCTCTTGAGCTTGGGCGTCATCTTGGCGATGTCTTCGACGATGCGCGCCAGTTGCTCAAGCTCCTCGCGTAGCGTCGTCGGCCGGGCTTCGTCGGTCACCAGATCTGGGTTCGGTAAGCTGAAAGCCTTTCCTGTCAACGAGCCGCTTCCATCACGGTCACCAGGTGTCGAGCCGCGTGCTCCGCGTCGCCCTCCCGGAACACGGCCGAACCGGCCACCGCGACGTCCAGGCCGTTCCTCACCAGCAGACCGACGTTGTCGGCATCCAGCCCGCCATCCATCTCCAGGACCACGGGCCGATCGCCGCGCAGTCGCCGCAAGGCCTGCAGCTTTGCGATGCTGTCGGGCAGAAAATGCTGCCCCCCGAACCCGGGATGGACGGACATCAACATGACGCGGTCCACCACGTCCATGACGGGCGCGACCGCCTCGACCGGCGTCTCCGGGTTGAGCGCTACGCCGGCTTGCAAGCCCGGCCGCAATCCATGAATGGCCTGCACCGTGCGTCGCACGTCCAGGCAGGCTTCGACATGGACGGTGATGCTGTCCGCCCCCGCCTCGGCAAATGCCGGCAGCAGCGCGTCGGGGTGCTCCACCATGAGGTGCACGTCCAGAAAGAGCCGGGTGTGGTGCCGCAGCGATCGGACCGTATCGGGTCCATAGGCGAGGTTGGGCACGAAGTGTCCGTCCATCACGTCGATGTGAACCTCGCGCGCCCCTCCCCGCTCCGCCGCTGCTACGGCCTGACCCAGCTCGGCTTGATCGGCGGCCAGGATCGACACCGCGAGCTGCGGCGCGGCGACCGCCAGCAGCGTACCGGCCAACCAACAACTAAGTACGAGTCTTGCGTTGATGGCCGTCGATTTCCCGGGCTTCCCGCGACAGTTCCGTTCGTTGCGCGGCGTTGAAGAAGGTCGTGTCGAGGTGGCTGAGCTGGGAAAGCAGGTACACCAGGCGCTGACGGTTCACCAGCCACGGCCGAGGTTTGCGGGACTGACTGTACGGCTCGAGCCGGCCGCCATCGTCGCCCAGTGTTCGATAGGATGAGGAGGTAGACTCCACCCCCTCCGTCCAGAAGTATTGCACCAGGGGGAGGCCGGTGGCATCGATGCCTTCGGCCCGCATGGTGCCGACCGGCGGAGCCTGGTGTTCCAACCAGCTCCACAGGTTCTGGTTCGAGTTTTCCAGGCACTGCCACGCCCGCAATGCGCCCCCCATCTTCTCTCGCTCCAAGCTCAAGGAGGACGCCATGCTGCTGCAGGCCTCAAAGACCGAGAGGCCCCGCTCACGCAAGCCGGCTTCCTTGCACACCTGGGCCGCCCAGAACGTCCAGGTGGTCAGGCCCTGGAGAAAGTCCAGCTTGCGGGAAAGCTGCAGCGCCTCGTGCAAGGCGAGGACGTATTCGGACGTCTCGCCCAACGCGCTGGCCAGCTCGCCGGCCCGGGTCAGGATCTCGCTCACCTTGACCATGTCCGGCAGCTTCCAATACACGGTCAAGGCTTCTAAGTAGAAGCTGCGGGCCAGCCGAGGGGTGTCGCGAAAATCCCAGTGGTTGGCCATCAACAAGAGTGATCTCGCCAGGTGGGGCGTCAAGGCGTGTTCCCGGCTGAGGGCGATGACCTGGCTGCAGTACCGTTCGAACGTTTCTTGCTCGCCCAGATCCAGACTGATGGCCGCCAGGTTGAAAAGCGCCGCGCCCTGATTGAAGATGCATCCGGTCGCGACCGCCTCCTGCAAGGCTCGTTGGAAGTGCTGTCGAGCCTTCAACTTGTTGCCCATCTCGTCGTGCAGGAGCCCCAGCTCCATGGCAATCTCCGAGCGGGCCTCGACCAGGGGAGGTTCTTTCTCGGCCTCCAAGAGACGCAGGAGCTGGCCAAAAACGCGGGCCGCCGCGGACGTGTTGCGCTCCGCGTGCAAGACGCGAGCCCGGGCCTTCAGGAAGAAATATTCGTAGTTGGTGCAGTGGTAGACCGGGCGAAGCGCCGACGCCGTCTGCAGCAGCGTGCGGGCGGCGGCCACACTGCCCTCGGCCAGGTGAACGTTGATGTGGGCAAAGAGAAAACGCCCAAAATCCTCCAGCACGTTCGGGCGATCGGCCAGAATGGACCGTTTCAGCGTCGCGGTCGGTGCCGTCACGACCTGGCGGAGCAGGCGGGAAACCTGGGAATGCATGAGCCCGGGAAGTTCCCGGACGGCGTCAGTAATTCCTGTGGCAAGCTTATCGCGAGCGGCGGGAGGAGTCAACTGACACGGGGGCCAAGAAAGCTGTGTGGACACGCTCTGGGCGCCCTGGCGCATGGGCTACATCCTGGCCACCGAACGACCCGCCGGCTGCATCTTCTGCGATCAGCCCGCGGGCGGAGACGACGCCCGCCACTTCATCGTCGGCCGGGCGACCCTGTGTTACGCCATTCTCAACCGGTACCCATACAACAACGGGCACCTGCTCATCGTGCCGTATCGACACGTGGCCGTGCTGGAAGAACTGACCGGTGAAGAGTTCACCGAGCTCTTCGCCCTGGTCAAAGCGTGGACGGGCCGCTTGCGAAAGACCATGAATGCCCACGGGTTCAATATCGGATTGAACCTGGGCACGGTCGCCGGGGCCGGCATCGCCGATCACCTGCACGTGCACGTGGTGCCCCGATGGAACGGCGACACGAACTTCATGGCCGTGCTGGGCGACAGTCGGGTCATTTCCCAGAGCCTGCAGGCGGCCTACGACCTGCTGGCCGCGTCGCCGACCTGACCGTGGACCCGCATCCTTCCTGGCAGTCTGTTCCGCCGGTCAAGGTGGCCCTCTGGTTTGTCTGTATCGGCCTGGGCATCTGGTTTCTGGCCAACATCGTTCACACCATGACCATCTTTCTCCTCGCCATGGGGTTGACCTGGTCTCTGGCACCGCTCGCCACGCGCCTGACGGAAGCCCGCCTGCCCAGCGGCCGGCGCTTGTCTTGGAACGCCTCGGTGGTGGTCGTCTATTTCGGACTGACCCTGCTGCTGGTGACCTCCATGCTTGCTGCGGTGCCCGTCGTCGTCATGCAGGCCCGCACCCTGGCCCAGAGTCTGCCCCAGGAGATGCCCAGACTGCAAACCGTCGTCGACGACTGGCAGTTCCGCTTCCAGCACTGGAAGCTGCCCCCGGCCGCCAAGGCCAATATTGAACAAGGCATGCACAGTGCGGTGGAAAAAGTCGGCGATAGCCTCGTCCGCATGTTTGAACTGACCGCGACGGGAGTGATCAATACGTTCTCCGGGCTGGTCATCGTCCTGGCCGCCTACATTATCGGATTTTTCTTCCTGCTGGGCTATCCGGAGATGCGGAGCCGATTCTTCGCCCACATTCCCGAACCGTATCGATCCGACGTGCGGTCGCTGGCCGCGGAAATGAATCACATCTTCGGCGGCTTCGTGCGGGGCACCGGCATCCTCGCCTTGTGTGTCGGATCGGTCAACTACATCATGTTGAGCTGTATCGGCGTGCTCGGCTGGATGGGCGCGGCAGACTTGCCGCCCTTCCAGTACACCATGCTGGTCAGCGTGCTGTCTGCCGTCGGCTACCTGGTACCCATCGCCGGCCTCATCGTGACCAGCCTGCTGGCGGGACTGCTGGCGTGGTTTCAGGTGCCGAGCGTCTATTACGTGGTCGTAGTCGTGGGCACGCTGGTGGTCGCCACCAACCTCACCGATCGCATGCTGCAGCCGAAGATCCTGGGGGGTGCCATCGGCGTATCGCCCATGTTCGTGGTGTTCGCAGCCTGCGCGGGCGCCGAGATGTTCGGCTTCTGGGGCATGATCCTGGGCGTGCCCGGGGCCGCCATGACAAAGACCCTCTGGCTCTACGTCTACCGCCGATTTCTGCACGAGGAAACTCCTCAGAGCGACCCTCTCATGGTCGAAGACAAGCCCGACGTGGAGCCCCTGGAAGAAGCATCCATGCCGCTCATGGCGCTGTCGAGTTCCGACCCCGCCGACCCGACATGAGGGAACGGGTGGCGGGCCGTGCGGCACGATGCTTGCCCATGCGGCGTCCTCCGTCCCTCCTGTCGAGTCTGTACCAGGCGGTAGCTGGCAAACCCAGGTGGCGAGGTGCGCTCCTCATTTACATACGGCCAAAGTATGCGCATTGCGGTGCTCCTCGCCGCCTAGGATGCCGCTCGCCTGTGCAGCGCCTCCTGCTCGCACCGCCTGCCACCCGTCCCCTTGAAGGAAATCTCCACCATCGGATGTAACTGTTCGCCGCCAAATCTGGCTCTTGAAAGGAACATCCACCAGTGCGTAGACTCATCGGCGGGGCTCTGCTCGTCGCCTTGGCGTGCGGCTGCAATCCCCCCTCAGACAACCCCTCCACCACGTCCACCACCACCATGAACTCGGCGCCAGCCAGCGGGGCCCCCGCCATGGCCAGCAGCGGATCTCCCGAAGTTGCCGCCAGCGGTGCAGCCGCCATGGCCGGCAGTGGATCGCCCGCCCTGGCTGCGAGCGGAAGCCCTGCGGGCGACGCCGGCAAGATGGTCAAGCTTCCCGACGGCCTGCAGTATGAAGATCAGGCGGTCGGCACTGGCCCTGAGGCCAAGGCTGGCGACACGGTCACGGTCAATTACGTCGGCACTCTGACGAACGGCACCAAATTCGACGCCAGCGCCGACCATGGCACGCCGTTCAGCTTCCCGCTGGGCCAGCACAAGGTCATCGCCGGCTGGGACGAAGGCGTGGCCGGCATGAAGAAGGGCGGTAAGCGCCATCTGGTCATTCCGCCGTCGCTGGGGTACGGCCCCCAGGCCATGGGCGACAAGATCCCCGCCAATTCGACGCTCGTATTCGACGTCGAACTGGTCTCCATCAGCCCGAAGTAACCGTGGTCACTTGTCCGGCGGGGTTTGAGAGCTCCCTACTTGGGGGAGGCGATCGGACCTCGCCGGGCGCCCACCGCCCGCTCGTAATCCGAGGGCGACAGCAGAATCTGCGTGCCCCGCACACCCGCCGATATCGAAATTATATCGAATAGAGCCGCTGACTCGTCCAGGTAGACGGGGTAGGCTTTCTTGCACCCCAACGCCGTCACGCCCCCCCGGACGTAGCCGGTCAACGGCTGTACCTCCTTGAGCGACACCGTCTCGATCTTGCGGTCGCCGGACAGACGTGCCAGGCCTTTCAAGTCGAGGACGGCGTCTCCGGGCACCACCGCCAGGCAGACCCCATGCCGGTCACCCCGAGCCACCAACGTCTTGAACACCTGCTCCGCAGGCAGACCCACCTTGCGTGCCACCGTCTCGGCCGTCAAATCGTCCGGATCGACCTCGTACTCCCGCAGCTCATACGATATTCCCATCCGGTCCAGGAGTCGCGCCGCGTTGGTCTTCACAGGAACCAGGCCCCGTAAGCGCCAACCCTTTGGAAATGTGACGAGGAGAGCAGCATGAAGTGTCGAAAGTGCCGCCGTACGCTAGGCGGCAACAAACTGTTCTGCGACCGTTGCGGCACCTTGGCGGCGGTGCGCCTTTCGCCAGAGGAGGTGCAGAGCCTCCTGCGGGTGGCCGAAGAGCGCATGCCCGACCACCTGGCCGTCGCCCGCACCCTGCTGCAAGGGCTGGTCGAACTGGAAGGCGGCCACGCCCTGGTCTGGAACCACCTGGGCCTCGCCCACCTGCACGCCGAGCAGATCAAGTCGGCCGATCAGTGCTTCAAGAAAGCGCTCTTTCTCGACGGCAACCTGCAACCGGCCATCCAGAACCTCAAGCGCCTGCACCTGGCCCGCCATCGCAAGCCATCGCCCAGGGAACAGGCCTTGGAGGCCAGCATGGCGGCCGCTCGAGGGCATGGCACCGTGGCGGCGTGGGAAGATATCGTCAAGCACCACCCGCACGCCGTCGAGGCCTACAACGAGCTGGGCATGCTTCTCTACGCCGCCCGCGACTACGACCGGGCCGAGGAGTTTCTGGTCCAGGGCCTGGAGCAGTACTACGTCTTCGGCATGCAGGTCGACCACCAGTACTTCATTCTCAAAGAGAACCTGGCCAAGCTGCGCGACGTGCGAGAACAACTCGTCAAGAATGCGCACCGGCCGACCCACGACGTGCTGGCCCCTGGCGAGCAGTCGTTGGCCACGGTGGCCGGCGACATCCGCCTGTCGCATACCGGCGAGTTGCGACGTCACGGCGTATTCGTTGCCACCAGCAAGCGCATCGTGGTCATGTGGCCCGAGGGAGACAAGTGGCAGGAGGAGACCATCCCCTACGAAAGCGTCAAAGGGGTCAAGATCAACTTCGGCATCGTGCGGGCCGTCATGGTGTTGACGACCCGCACCGATGAAATCTACTTCTCAACGCTCTCGAAAGACGAAGCCAAGACCGCCCTGACCATCATTCGAAGCATGATGCGACGCACGTCGGAGACCAGCATGGTCGACGACATCATCGTACACGCCACCGACATGTCGAACAAGACCGCCGTGCTCCTGCTCAAGGCACTCAACGAACTGAACGTCTTGACCGATGACGAATATCGATACAAGGTGACGGCGGTGGAGCGCAACGGCCAGCCGGAGCGCACGCCAGCCCTCGCCCCCCCGCCTCGCCGCATGCGAGAACCTATCTAGGAGGCCCCATGACCCTGATCACCGATCGATACAAGGTGAGACCTGCCGTCCAGGCCCTGGCCGAGGAACTGGTGGCGACTCGCCGCGATCTGCACCAGCACCCCGAGCTGGGCTTCGAAGAGCACCGCACCGCCGCGCTGGTGGCCGAGCGGTTGCGGGCCCTGGGCCTGGAAGTCCAGGAGAAGGTGGGCCGCACCGGCGTGGTGGGTCTCCTGCGGGGCGGCCAGGCACCCGCTCGCCATGCGCCCACCATCCTGGTGCGGGCCGACATGGATGGCCTTCCCTTGCAAGAAGAGAACCAGGTGCCCTACATGTCGCAGACGCCCGCCACCATGCACGCCTGCGGCCACGACGGTCACGTCGCCATCGGCTTGGGCGTCGCCAAGATCCTGGCCGGCATGAAAGATCGCCTGCCGGGCCACGTAAAGTTCTGCTTCCAACCCGCCGAAGAAGGTCCGGGCGGGGCTCAGCCCATGATCGAAGATGGCGTGCTGGAGAATCCGAAGGTGCACGCGTGCACGGGCCTGCACCTATGGAACGTGCTGGAGGTCGGCAAGATCGGCTTGCGGGCCGGGCCCATCATGGCCTGCGCCGACCGGTTCGAGATCACCGTCGAAGGCAAGGGCGGCCACGGTGCCGCTCCCCACGCGGCCATCGATCCCATCGTGGTGAGCGCCCACGTGGTGACGGCCCTGCAAAGCGTGGTGAGTCGACAGACAGACCCTCTCGACTCGGTGGTCGTCAGCATCGGGGCCATTCACGGGGGCAAGGCGTTCAATATCATCCCGCCCCGGGTCAAGCTGGACGGTACTTTGCGGTGCCTCAACCCGGAGCTTCGACAGGGCGCCATGGAGAAAATCGACAAGATCGCCAGCGGCACGTGCCACACCTTTGGCGCATCCTGCCACTTCGCGCCGGACTTTGGCTACCCCGTCACGGTCAACGATGAAGCGATGACGAAGCTGGTGCACGACGTGGTGGTCGAGGCCATGGCCGCGGATGCGGTCGTCCCCACCCAGACGCTGGGCGGCGAGGACATGTCGTACTTCCTGCAGAGAGTGCCCGGGTGCTTTTTCTTCCTCGGCTCGGCCAACGCGGCCCGGGGGCTGAACGCCTCCCATCACAGCCCTCACTTCGACTTTGACGAGGCCGCCCTGCCGCTGGGCGTGGAGCTCCTGGTTCGGACGGTCGAACGCTGGTTCGAAAAGAGGATCGGATATGCACCTGTATAACCGCGAATCCGCCAACAAGCTCCTCCCATCCCTCCGACAGTTGCTCGAGGAGATCGTCGAGAAGCGCCGCGAACTGACGGCCATCCAGCGCCAGCTTCATAGCCGACACATGCACCCGGTCGACCAGCTTCTGGCCGATGAGGATGGACGCCTCTCACGTCGCTTCGAACAACTGGACGAGGAGCTCTTTGCGCTCATTCAGCAGGTGCAGAAGACGGGCGCCGTCGTCAAGGACCTGGAGATGGGCCTCATCGACTTTCCCGCCGTCGTCGATCGTCAGCCTGTCTATCTCTGCTGGAAACTGGGAGAAGACGACATCCGTTTCTACCATGGCGTCGAAGAAGGCTTCTACGGACGCAAGCCGCTTTAGAAAACACGTCCTGGTCTGCACCAAGACCGGTGAGGGGCGGTGTGGCGACAAGGGCGGCTTCGACGTGTTCATGGCCTTGCGGCGGGCCAACCACGACGATGCGGTGCTGGTGACGCAGTGCGGCTGCACGGGCCAGCACGAGACCGGGCCTACGGTGATCATGTATCCCGAGGGCGTGTGGTATCAGGGGGTGCGGCCCGAGGACGCAGACGACATCCTCAACGAGCGGGCCGCCGGCCTGGTCAACCCTCGGGTGCGTTGCGGTCTCGAGCCAGGGTCAGCAGCGCATCGTGCCGCTCCTGGCGCCGAAACAGGGGACGCTGCCGGGACGCCTCGGGAATCTCCTGCAGGGCCTGCGGATCCCGCGAGCCTTTCACCCTTTCCGCCAGCCGGGTGACTTCGGCGAAGTCGCGGGACATGATCGCCTCGGCCGCCGCTCGCGAGTACGGGGAGGCTGCGCTGGCGCTGGGGGCAGTGCCGGTCGGGTCCCACACGGTTTCATCCCGCTCCGCCCCATCCGGAGCTATGAGGGCCAGCCAGCGCTCGGCCTCCCGCGCGGCGGGTTGCCAGGTGGCAAACCACAGGTCGGCACGCCAGGCCGGCGGCACGCACGCGTAGAGGGCCGCAAACCACGGCAGGGTCTGCGCGGGATGCAGGGGGGCCAGCCGCATGGGATCGGAGGGCGTGGCCAGCACGGCCCGGTGCACGAGGTGTGCCAGGTTGGAGAACGACATGACGTTGGTCAAGGGCTCCATGCTGCTCTTCAGGTCCGGCTCGGCCAGAGCCAGGTCGCGGGCGGGCACGGTGGGGCCTTGGTAGGGACACACGGGATCGAACGTGGTCGGCAGTTGACTGAGGGCGAACGGGTCCAGGCTGCGGGTGCGCGGCAGGATCAAGGTGTGGATGGAGGCAGCCTGCTGACCCGTGAACATGGAGACCAGTTGGGACAGGCAGTAGCGTTCGGCATCGAGGGGCTGGCAGCGGTAATGGACCAGACCCGGCCCGGTGGCGGCCTCAGTGTGCTGGCGAATGAGGGTGCGATCCTCCTCGCTCAGCCCGGCCGTCCAGGCCACCACGTCGAGCCCTTCCGCGCTCTGGTAGAGATAGCACTCCTCCAGCTCAGCCATCGAGATCCGCCACCATCGCTTCCTTGTTTACCCGGTCTCGTGAGCCTGTCAGCACGATCACCTGGCGGATCTTGCCGAGGCCGTTGATCTGGGTCATGAGACGCTCGAAGGGGCCATCCTCCAGGTCCGCGAAGGGTTCGGGCAGCACCACGGGCCACGGATAGGCGTCCCCGAGATCTTCCACCAGCACGAGATGCCACAGGGGCAGGAGCCAGGCCGGACCCTCCGCGGCCGGCGTGCGCACCCGGTCGGCCGACCAGAGCCAGGTCCGGCCTTCGTCGTCCACCGATGCCCGTACCAGCTTCCCTTCGCTCAGCTCGGCCAGCAGCTCACCCAAGCGTTCCAGCGGGCGGGCCTCGGCCGATTCTTCGCCGTCTTCCTCCCCGCCGGACGGATCCACCCGGCCCTCCGCGTCGGTGGATGGCGGCGGTACCAGGTGCTCCAGCCCTCGGTTGGCCTCGGCAAGCTGGTGACGCAGGGAGACCACGCCGGGGGGCGCCGACAGCCGCTGTTGCAGCGGGGCCAGCTCTTCGCGCAGCCGCATGTAGTCGACATAGTCTCGCAGGATGGGATCGACAGGTTGGCCGTTGAGACGGGACTCGACGGCTTTGATGCGCTCTTCAAGCAGGCGGCGAGACTCGGCCAGGCGGTGGCCCTCCCGCTCCAGGTCGCCCCGTCGCACCTGCACCTTCAAAGCCTGCGACTGCTTCTCCTGGAAGGTCTGCCAAGCGGCCAGCTCGGCGGCAGCGTGCAGGTCCTTCGTCCGGGCGCCGAGCTGCGCGGCCAGTTCCTCCAGGCGGGCCCTCTGCTCCGCAATGGCGGCATCCCGAGCCCCCAGCAGACGAAGCAGGGTGCGACGCTCCTCGTTGAGTTCGATATAGCGCCGATAGTCCCGCAAAACCGTCTGGACTTCTTCGTCCGGATCCAGGCTCATGGCGGATCGCCGCTCCCGGTAACGATCCTTGAGCTCGACGCTGAGGGCGATCAGCTCCTTTTCGGGGGGCAGACTGGCCAGCCGACCGTCGATCTCCTGGATGTCGGCCCGGCGGCGCCGGTCCTCTTCGAAAAGTTCGATGACGGCCTCGACGGCCTGACTCGTATCGAACGGCCGGGTGGCAGCCTCCAGTTCGGTGATGCGAGTCTGTAGCGTATCGAGCAGCGAAGCGCCGTCGGACCCGGCCTCCAGCAGCTCGGCCCGCGCCGCTCGCCACTGGACCATGCGGCCCTCACTCTGCTGGTATTCGTGCCAGATGGCCAACAGCACTTCGTCGTCGGCGTCGCCATCGGCCACGTCGAGATCCTCCGGCGGCTCGTTGGCTTCTGCGGCGTCCGCGGCAAAAGACTCCACTCGGGCCAGTCGATCCCGCACGGCCTGCAGCTCGGAGTGGATCTGGCGAGCCAGCTTCCAGCGGCCGCGCAGCGCCATCACGTCGGTTTCGGACTGCACCCGGGTCGCCCACTGACCGAGGCCATCGTCCAAGGCAGCCAGGCGCGAATCGAGCTTGGCGAGGTGCGCGGGAGCCCCCTCTGTCCAACGCTGGCGGCACATCTCCTGGAGGGCCTCCAGCGAGCTGGTGGCCGTCTGGTAGGTCTGAAACCGGGCCACGCCCGCCTCCACGTCGTCGGCGTCGACGATATGGAGCCGCTTCATCTCGATGCGGATGTCTTCCTGGAGCGCCTTGCATTCGGCGGTCAGGCGCTCGTCGGGGGGCAGCGCCTCCAACGCCGACGTCAGGCGGTGCATGGTACCGCGTAGCACCGACACGGCCTCATAGCGGGCCACGGAATCGTGCAGGCGCGCCCCCGTGACCTTGGACCCGAGCAGCTCGCTGAGCTCCTCCAGCTTGCTCCGAATGCGGCTCAGGTCGTTGCCGCTGCCGGAGCGTTGCAGCAGGCGCTCCTTGGTCTCCAGCACCCGGGCGATCTCGGCCTTGACGGTCTGGTACTCGAGATACTCCTCGGCCTGGATGGTGAGCCCGGTGTCGTGCAGGCTCGCCGCCACCAGGCCCAACAGGTTGGTGCGCAGGGTCTCGCTTTCCGCCAACGGGGGCAGCAGATCCAACTGCGATTCCAGCAGGGCGGCCTCTTCACGCCAGCTCCGCCAATCGGAATAGTGGGCCGCCATCTCACCGGCTTCCTCACCCAGCTCGGCGGCCAGCCGCTGGTGCAGGTCTTGCAGCGTGCGCAGGCGCTCCCTCTCGATATCTTCCCACACCTGGGCGGGGCTCGGATTGGGCACGTCCTCCGCCTCGTCGTGGGTTTCCGCCGGCGCCGCCATGGCGAGAATCTGCAGCGCCCCTTCCGGCAGCCGTTCGAAGTGGCGATGGCCGCGCATGGCGTGCCGCACCACGGTGAGCCGCTCTTCGATGCGGCGACGGTTCTCGATGTCCTTCTCCAGCCGCACCAGGACCTTGTGCAGGGTTTCGTCCCGACTGCGGCCCTCCTCGACCACCTTGCGAATCTCCTCGCCCAGGTGCTCCAGGAAGCTGAACTTCTCGGCCAGGGTGCGCTCCAAGCGGGTCTGGCTCTGGTTGAGGGCCGTCTCCTGGCCCCGTAGTTCGGTCTCGACCTGGCGGAGACGGAAAAACTCGCGCAACCGGGCGGGGAAGTCCACCGGAGCGCTGCGCAGGTCGGCGTACTCCGACTGCAAGGTCTGTTCGGCCCCCGAGAGCTGGCGCTCCAGGTCTTCTCGCTCCGTCTGGTACCGCTGACGCGTTTGTTGTTTTTGACGCAGCTCCCACATCTTGCCGCGCAGGGCGTCGACCCACTCCAGATAACGATCGCCCAGCATCGCATAGCGCTCCCGGCCATCTCGCACCACCGGCTCAAGGGCTTCGATACGCTCCTTCAGGTTGTCCCACGCCTCGGCCTCGATTTTGCGCTGCTGGCGGGTGTTGAGAAGCTCCAGGAGCCGCTCGGGAAAGCCATCCTCCTGCTGGTGGAGCCCTTCCTGGCCGGCCAGTTGGCGTTCCAGCGCGGCACACAGACGGTGGCACTCGCTGCGCTCGCTCACGTGCCAGTCGCGGCGCACCTTCTCTCTCTGTTCGCTACGGTGCTGGCTGCGCCACTGTTTGAGCCGGCTGGGAAAGTCGGCAGGCCACATGCTGGCCCACTCCAGGTAGACGGGACGGTTTTCCAGCTCTGCTTGCAGGTCGTTGTCGATGGGGTCCACCCGGGCCTTCAGGTCGGCCCATCGGACCCGCACCGCCTGCAGTTCGCGAAGCTGGTCGGGAAAACCGTCCGGCAGGGCCTCGAACTCCTTCTGGAGCTGACCGTGCAGGTCTTCCTTGGCAGAGCTGAGGTTCTGCGCCTGGGTGAGCTTCTGCCGGGTGGTGGCCAGGCGAGACGAGTCCTCGTCTTCCAGCACGACCAGCGCGCCCAGGCGGGCCTCGAAGTCCGGTACCACGACGTCGAAGCGAGCGTTGTGGCGGTTCTCCTGACGGTTGTCCTGGAGCTGGCGATTGAGCACGGCCTGCTCGGCTTCCTCGGCCCGGAGGGCCTCCTCCACGACCTGCCAGCGCTGCAGCAGCATGGAGAAGTCGGCCGGAACATCGGCAAATCGCTTGGTGCCCTCCTCTAGTTCGCCTTGCATCTTGTCCCACGTCTGGGACACCTCTTCCCACGCCTGGTCGTACGTCTTCTGCCGTTCCTCCAGCCCCGCCACGTGGGCTCTATCTTCGGCCAGGACAGGCAGGTCGGCGAGGACGCCCGGGGGCAGGGCATGCAGCGAGCCGTACTCGCGGGTGATGAGAGACTGCAGCTCGTCGGCTCGGGCGATGGCGACCTGCAGGGCCTGCAGGTCGGCCTGCAGCGTTTCGATACGCTGCAACTTGCGAACGTGCTCCTCCCAGACCTGCCAGTAGGCCTCCATCTCTGGCGGCAGGGCGACGGTGTCGACCACTCGCTGTCGAGCCTCCTGGGCTCGCTGACCGCCCCGCGCTCGGCGCCGCGGCAGGGCGTGCAGGATCTCACGCCGTTTGCGGGCCCTCTGCTTGTGCGAGGCCCGCAGGATGCCTTGCAGCTCGGTGGGCACCAGGAGCGGTTCCACCTGCAAGCCGGGGGCGAAGGGCACTTTCACGACCGACAGCGACAGGGTCTGGCCCAGCGCCTCGATGAGCGCTTCACCGCTGGAGAACTCCGTCTGCTTGCCTTTACGGCCAGACAGTTGCCAGTGGGGAGCCTCGGCCCGCACCACCAGGTCGACGATGGTGCCCGTCGCGGTCGGCTCGAGGCGGCGGGACACCTGCATCTTCAGCCGGGCCTCCGGCTCGGCCAGCATCGCCGAGACCTCGCCGGCGCGGGCGCCGCCGAAGCCCAGCAGGAGGGCCTGCAGGAGCGCCTGGCGGGCAGCCTGAGCGCCCACGATGTAACTCAATCCACGGGTATGGAAGGCCATCTGGCGGTTGGCCAGACCCCCTACCCCCGTGGTCTCCAGACTGACCAGTGTCAGCGACAATCGACCAACCTCGCGCGTTTCGCTTTTCTTGAAAGTTTGGCCATTGCGGGGCTCTTCCCCTCTACCCGCACGCTGCATGCTGGACGCGCATCAACGGTTGTGTGATGCCGGTAACAGACCTGGTCCCTGTTCGGATACGGCTCAGCTAGTCTTGGGGTCGGGGAACTTTCAGCCCTTTCTGGCGGGCTTCGCTCATGGCGGCAGCGACCGCCTGCGATTGCGGCATGCCGTGCTCGTGGATGTGGTGTTTGATCTCCTCCGAGATGAAGCCGCGGGCCTTGTCGCCGTATTCGCTTTGGCCTTGGCCGGCGTGATCTTCCGCTCGCTTTTCCCCGCCCAGTGCGCCAGCTTCACTGGGGGTCAGCTTCTTGCCCGCGGCCTTCTTTTCTCGGGCGGCTTCGGCCTTGCTCTCCCCGTGCTCGGTCATGTGCGGTGGGCGGGCCTCCTCGGGGTGGTTGGTCCAGGAGTGGACCTGGTATTTCTCGTGAACTTCCTCGCCGTGTCCGCTGCGTTCCGCCTTCTCCACGGTTTGATGGGTCTTGCGAATGCTCGCCTCGGCCCCCAGAATCCCCGCCTCGTGACGGGTCAGTTTCTCGCCTGCGGCTTCTTTCTTGCGAATGTCCCGGGCTTCTCGCTGCAGGTCGCCGGGCTGCTCTTCCTGGTGGAGCCGGTGCGACATGTCGCCGCCTTGTTGTTGCTTGTCTTTTGCCATTTCGATTCCCTCCGAGGAGGTGATGCCCCGTTCATGGCTGCCCCACACGCACACGCCGGCACCACAAGTCGGGTGATTACCCCATGGTGAAAACCTACTGTGCCGCGGTGGCAGCCGGCACGTCCAGCGGTGGGAGGCCTTCGGCGGTCAGGCTGCCGACGGCCCCCAGCACCACCGCCATGCCGACGATCTGGGGCAGTCCGATCCCCTCGTGCAAGAGCGAAAGCGCCAGGACAGCGGCCATGGGCACCTGCACCAGCCCCACCGTGCCGGCCAGCGCCGCGGGCAGTTCCCGATAGCCGACGGTCATGAAAAGCTGTGCTCCGGTCGCCGACAGCGCCACCCCCAACAGGAGAGCCGTATCGGTCCACCCCGGCCATTGCCAGTTCGACAGGGCCACCGGGGCGGCCATGACGACCGTCACCCAGGAGAAGGCGCCCACGACCACCTCGGGTCCCACGGCCTGGGTCAGCTTGCGCACCGCCACGCAGGATGCGCCGGAGAGAACGCCCGCCAGCAGCCCTATGCCATAGCCCGCTATGTCGAACACTGATGCGCCTGCCGGGCGCACGATCAAATACACCCCCACCAGCGCGAGCGGCAATGCGTATCGGACTCGGCGGGACAACGGCTCGTGCAACAAACCCGCCGCCAGGAAGGCGGTGAACAAAGGCGACAGGTTGCACAACAGGTTGGCGTCGGCATATCGGATACGGGCAATGGACCAGAAGTAGCACATCATCGCCGCACCGCCCAGGGCCCCTCGCAACAAGAGGAGCCAACCGTTCGCCCGCACCCCCTGTCGAGCCCGCCACAGATACGGCAGCAGCAAGAGCGCCGGCACGAGACTTCGACAGAACACAATCTCGGGTGACGCCAGGTGGGCGGCCGCCTCCTTGACCCACAGGCCCATGACGGCAAAGAGGGCGGCCGAAACCAGCGTCGCGGCCATCAGTACACGATGCCCCCGTCGCGCCCGAGCCGCAAGACCCCGCCCGGCAGGGCGTCCGTCGGTGCCTCATCCCGCACCACCGCGGTGCCGTTGACCCACACGTGTCGAATGCCCTCCGGGTACTGCTGGGGTTCGACAAACGTCGCCCGATCCCGCACCCGGTCAGGCTCGAACGCCACCAGGTCGGCCCACCAGCCGGGCCGCACCCGCCCTCGTTCGGCCAGGCCGAAACGCTGTGCGGGCATGCTGGTCATGCGACGCACGGCCTCGGCCAACGACAACAGGCCTCTTTCCCGCACGTAGTGGCCGAGCACTCGGGGAAAGGTGCCGTAGGTCCGCGGATGCGGGTGGCCGCCACTCAGCGGTCCGGCCGACGAGCGAGCGCCGGCGTCGCTGCCTACCACCGTCCACGGCGAGCGCATCACCATGTCCACGTCATCGTCCGACATGGAAAAGTAGATGGCACCCACCTGGCCGTCCTCTTCGATCAAGAGGTCCATGACCGCGTCCTCCGGGCTTCGGTCCCAGGCCTGGGCCACCCCATGCACGTGCTGGCCGACAAACCGTCGGTTCGGACCCTGCTGACGCCGCACCTCGGCAATCAGGACCCGCGTCCAGTCGCCATAGGGATGGTGCTTGAGCTTCTCTCGAACCATGTCCCGCACCGTCGGATCCTTCAACCGCTCCGCCGTGCGAGCGTGGCCCCCCTCCAGCACCCACAGCGGCAACGTCGCATCCAGGCCCGTCGACGACGCCACGTAAGGGTACTGGTCGCAATAGACGGCGATGCCCTCCGCTCGAGCCTCTTCCATCATGTGCAGGGTGCCCTTGACCTTGCCCCAATTGCCCAGGCCCGACGCCTTGTGGTGCGATACCTCCGTCAAGGCCAGCGAGCCGCGCCCCACGGCAATGGCCTCGGCGACCGCCGCTTCCAGGGTGTCGCCCTCGCCCCGAATGTGCGACGTATAGCAACCGTTGTACCGTCGTGCGACCCGTGCCAGCGCCACCAGTTCATCGAGGCTGGCGAAGGCTCCGGGCACGTAGATGAGGCCTGTCGACACGCCCCACGCCCCATCCGTCAGGGCCTGCGAGACCAACGTTTCCATGTGCCCCAGGTCTTCGGGGCGGGCGGGGCGATCGCCATTGCCCATGACCATCGATCGCAGATCGCCGTGCCCGATGAGCGCCACGGCGTTGTTGCGCATGCCGAGCGCTTCGATATAGGAGAAATATTCCCTGAAGTTGGACCAGGTGACCGTCACGCCCCACTTCTCGGCCATGGTGCGAACGTATTCCGCCTGCATGTCGCCCCCCAGGAGACCGTGGGACATGCCGCAGTTGCCGATCACCTCGGTGGTGACACCCTGCCGAATCTTGCTGTCGGCCATGGGCTCGATCACATACGAATTGTCCGAGTGGCTGTGGACGTCGATGAACCCTGGACACAAGGCCGCTCCGTGCAGATCCACCACCTCGTCGGCGGCAACCTCGATCTTCGATTCCACGGCGGCAATGCGACCCATCGACACCCCCACGTCACACGAACGGGGTTCACCGCCGCTCCCGTCAAACAATAGGGCATTGCGAATCAGCAGGTCCATGCCTCGCGTCTACGTCGGCCCTCCCACGAACCCTTTTGTTAACATGGTGTTAAACATCCCGTCGCGTCGATGTGGCACCATGGGTCCATATAGAGAAGGGTCTGTTTCGGGACATGAATGTGCGCTCTCGGGTCCTGTACGGCGATTTCGCCGATGTTTCGGGTCACCAGAAGAACATCAATTGGAAGCAGTACGCCGCTTCCGGTCGCAAGCTCGCCATCTGCAAGACCAGCGAAGGCTAC